>CANFHZ010000080.1 GCA_947446885.1 Comamonadaceae bacterium | reverse complement strand
TTCTACCGCGAACGGGTAGACCAGCACCTGCGCATTGGCATGCGCGCCGTAGAACTTATGCGCGAGCGCGGCCGCGACCAGCTGCACAGCCGCAAGCTGCGCAGCTTTGCGGAGGTGGCGTTTCAGTAATGGTTCTTTTCGGAATGTTTGTTTCATGATCAACCCTCTTTTCTCCGTCCAACACCTGAGCAAACGCTTCGGCGACAACCTGGTGGTGGACGATTTGTCCTTTGCGATTGCGCCGGGTGAATGCCTGGGCGTGATCGGCCCCAACGGGGCGGGCAAGACCACGACCATCCGCATGTGTTTGGGGCTGGCCGCGCCGGATGGCGGCAGCATCCACGCGCTGGGTTTGCAAATGCCGCGCGATGCGCTGGCGATCAAGGCCCAAATCGGAGTGGTGACGCAAATGGACACACTGGACCCGGACTTCACCTGCGCGGAAAACCTGCTGGTGTACGGGCGCTACTTCGGCATGAAGGACGCGGCGATTCGCGCGCGCATTCCGGCGCTGCTGGAGTTTGCGTCGCTCACCGCCAAGGCCGACGCCAAACCCGGCCAACTCTCGGGCGGGATGAAGCGGCGCTTGAGCCTGGCGCGCGCACTGGTCAACGACCCCAAGCTGCTGCTGCTGGACGAGCCCACCACGGGGCTGGACCCGCAGGCGCGGCATTTGATGTGGGAGCGGCTGCAGCTGCTGCTGCAACAGGGCAAGTCGATTTTGCTGACCACCCACTTCATGGACGAGGCCGAGCGCCTGTGCTCGCGCCTGTTGGTGCTGGACCATGGCAAAAAAATTGCCGAGGGCAAGCCGCGCGACCTGATTGCGGAGTTTCTAGAACCCGATGTGGTCGAGGTATTCGGCGCGGGCGCCCTCGCCACCGCGGAAAGTCCATTACGGGAATTGGCCGCCCGGGTGGAGGTAAGCGGTGAAACCGTGTTTTTCTACACCCACAATGCCGCGCAACTTTTGCAGGCGCTGGGCGCGCACCCGCAGCTGCGTACGCTGCACCGCCCGGCCAACCTGGAAGACCTATTTTTGAAATTAACCGGACGCCAGATCCGCGAGGAGGCCTGAATGCCAAGCACCACCCTGCAACACCCGCCGCAGCGCCTCAGCCCCTGGCGCATGCCGCGGCCCACGCTGCGCTTTTGGCCCGTGTTCCAACGCAATTTGCTGGTCTGGCGCAAGCTGGCGATTCCCAGCCTTTTGGGCAATATTGCCGAGCCGCTGATGTGGCTGGTGGCTTTTGGCTACGGCATGGGCGCACTGGTGGGCACACTCACCATCAACGGCACCAGCGTGCCCTACATCCTGTTCCTGGCCAGCGGCTCGATTTGCATGAGCGCGATGAACGCGGCCTCGTTTGAGGCGCTGTACTCGGCCTTCTCACGCATGCATGTGCAAAAAACCTGGGACGGCATCATGAACGCGCCGGTGGGGCTGGACGACATCGTGCTGGCTGAAATGCTGTGGGCGGCGTTCAAGGCACTGTTCACCGTGACGGCCATTCTGGGCGTGATGCTGACGCTGGGCATCAGCCACAGCCCCAAGCTGTTGGTGGCCTGGCCGATTTTGCTGGGCGTAGGCATTACCTTCAGCTCGATGGCGCTGGTGTTCAATGCGCTGGCCAAAGGCTACGACTTTTTCACCTACTACTTCACGCTGTTTCTGACGCCGACCATGTTTTTAGGCGGCGTATTTTTTCCACTCGAACAGCTGCCTCCGTTCGTGCGGGCGATGGCCGACTGGCTGCCACTGGCGAATGCGGTGGCCTTGGTGCGCCCGCTTTTCATGGACCAGTGGCCAGCCAACGCCCTGCACCATGGTGGGGTTTTACTGGCGTATGCGCTGGTGTCTTTCTGGCTGGCACTCGGGCTTACGCGCAAGCGTTTCGGGCAGTAAGGCGGGACTTTGCTGCGCCGGGTCGGGGCTCCCGTTCGAGGCGCTGTGCTACATTCCGACCATGTTTTTGAGCAACTTTTACTTTAGCTACCTGTTTTTCTCCAGCGCCGTCGGCGGTAGAGAGTTCTGAACGTAGCAACAGCAAAATCGTCTCAAACCTCTAAAAACCGCCGGGCCCCGGCGGTTTTTTTTTGCACATCACAACGAATTTTTGACCAAGGAAATCGCAATGTCTGCCTACCACATGTCGCACAACCCGATCGACCGTACCAGCAACACCGACGACGAACGCATCAAGGACATTACCGTGCTACCGCCTCCCGAACACCTGATCCGCTTTTTCCCTATCAGCGGCACGCCTGTTGAGACGCTGATCTCCGACACCCGCCGCCGCATCCAACAGATCATGTCAGGCAAGGACGACCGCTTGCTGGTGGTGATCGGGCCCTGCTCCATCCATGACCCGGCCGCCGCCGTGGAATACGCGCACCGCCTGATGGAACAGCGCACGCGCTACGCCGACACCCTGGAGATCGTGATGCGCGTGTATTTCGAGAAGCCCCGCACCACCGTGGGCTGGAAAGGCTTGATCAACGACCCCTACCTGGACGAGAGCTTCCGCATCGACGAAGGCCTGCGCATGGCCCGCCAGTTGCTGATTGAGATCAACCGGCTGGGCCTGCCGGCCGGTAGCGAATTCTTGGACGTGATCTCGCCACAGTACCTGGGTGACCTGATTTCCTGGGGCGCGATCGGCGCACGTACCACCGAAAGCCAGGTGCACCGGGAACTGGCATCCGGCTTATCCGCACCGATTGGCTTCAAGAATGGAACCGACGGCAACATCAAAATTGCCACCGACGCGATCCAGGCGGCAGCCGGTGGGCACCACTTTTTATCGGTGCATAAAAACGGCCAGGTCGCCATCGTCCAAACCCAGGGCAACCCGGATTGCCATGTCATTTTGCGCGGCGGCAAAGCCCCCAACTACGACGCCAAGAGCGTGGCCTCGGCCTGCGCCGACCTGGAGAAAGCCAAACTCTCGCCCACACTCATGGTCGATTGCAGCCACGCCAACAGCAGCAAGCAGCACGAGAAGCAATTGGACGTGGCGCGCGACATCGGCGCGCAACTCGCGGGCGGATCACGCCAGGTCTTCGGTGTGATGGTGGAGAGCCACTTGAACGCCGGTGCGCAAAAGTTCACCCCCGGTGTGGACCAGCCTGCGGCGCTCATCTACGGCAAGAGCATCACCGACGCCTGCCTGGGTTGGGACGATTCGCTGCAATGCCTGGAGGTTTTCTCGCAGGCGGTCAAAGCCCGCCGCGTGCGCCGCACCACGGCCTGATCAAGAGGAAGGGGCTTCGCCCAACAGAGCAATCAGGCGGGCGTGGATACCGCCGAAACCACCGTTACTCATACAGACAATGTGGTCGCCCGGCAGCGTCTGGGCTGCGACCCGGCGGGCCAATGCCTCCACCGTGTCGCACACCACCGCCCGTGCGCCCATCGCGGCCAAGGCCGCCTGCGCATCCCAGCCCAGACCGCCGCTGTGGCAAAACGCCACGTCCGCCTCTTCCAGACTCCAGGGCAGTTGCGCCTTCATAGCACCCAGCTTCATGGTGTTGGAGCGGGGCTCAAACACGGCGACGATGCGGGCCTGCGTCCCCAGACGGCGACGCAAACCATTGAGCGTGGTGCGGATGGCGGTCGGGTGGTGGGCAAAGTCGTCGTACACGGTGACGGGCTGACCCTGCGACGCGGTGGGCAAAACGACGCGGGCGCGCACTTCCATGCGGCGTTTGACATTTTGGAAAGTGCCCAGCGCCTGGGCGGCCTGTTCCACCGGTACACCCAGATGCTCAGCCGCCGCAATCGCTGCCAGCGCATTGCGCTGGTTGTGCAGGCCACTGAGTTCCCAGCGCACCTGCCCGCATACGCGGCCTGCTTGCAGTACCGCAAAGTCTTCCGGCTCGCCCTGGGCTGAAAAATCGCTGTCGGCTGCGCCGAAACTGCGCACCGCGCTCCAGCAACCGCTGTGCAGCACCCGCGTCAAACTTTCCTCCAACCCGTTGACCACAACCCGGCCTGTGGACGGCACGGTGCGCACCAGATGGTGGAACTGCCGCTCGATGGCCGCCAGATCATCAAAAATATCAGCGTGGTCAAACTCCAGGTTGTTCAGCACAGCGGTGCGGGGCCGGTAGTGCACAAATTTGCTGCGCTTGTCAAAAAATGCCGTGTCGTACTCATCGGCCTCGATCACGAAGGCCGCGCCCGAGCCCAGCCGCGCCGAGACGCCAAAGTTCAGGGGCACCCCACCAATCAGAAAACCGGGCTGCTGACCGGCGCACTCCAAAATCCAGGCCAGCATGGCTGTGGTGGTGGTTTTCCCGTGCGTGCCGGCCACGGCCAGCACGTGGCGCCCAAAAAGCACGTGTTCGGCCAGCCACTGCGGGCCGCTGGTGTAACGGGCGCCGGCGTCCAGAATTGCCTCCATCAGCGGAAACTTGGGGCTGCCATCGGCCAGCCGGGCGCGGCTGACCACGTTGCCGACCACAAACACATCCGGTTCCAGGGCCATTTGCTCCGCGCCAAAACCTTCGATCAAATCAATGCCCAGGGCGCGCAGCTGGTCGCTCATGGGCGGGTATACAGCGGCGTCGCAACCCGTAACCCGGTGACCAGCCTCGCGGGCCAGCGCCGCCAGCCCACCCATAAAAGTGCCGCAAATACCCAGGATATGAATGTGCATGGCGGGATTTTAGGTGGCGTTAACGGTATCAGCCCACGGCGGGCAGGCGACGCCAATGGCAGGCACAATGCGGACATGAGCGTGATTCAAGATGAAATTGCCGCCCTTGCCGCGCGCCTGGTCGTGGAAGAAGGCTTGGACTTCGGCAGCGCAAAGCGCAAAGCGCTGGGGCAACTGGACGTGCCGCAGCGCAGCCCGCTGCCCGACAACGCCGCGCTGGAGCGCGCTGTGGAAGACTACATCGCCGTGTTCTGCCCGGATGAACAGGCCAGCGAGTTACACGCGCTACGCCTGCTCGCTGCCCGCTGGATGCGCCAACTCCAAGAATTCAAACCCTATTTGAGCGGTGCCGTTTGGACTGGCATCGCAACCCGCAGGTCAGATATTTACCTTCAATTGTTTTGCGAAGATAGCAAAATGACTGAAATTGAACTCATTAACCAAAATATTCGTTTCAGCCCCCAGCGCGTGAAAGGTCTGCTGGGTGATCCGGTGGACGCCTTAAGCATCCATGCCTGGAGCGAGGAGCTGGGTGAAGATGTCGGCGTGCACCTGATGGTCTACGACGTGAATGACCTGCGCCGCGCACCCAAAACGGACTCTCGGGGCCGGCCCATGCGCGGAAATTTGCATGCCCTGGAGCAACTGATTGGAGCAACATCCGCATGACAGATTCCGACCCGTCCGCCCTGGCGCCCCCGCCTGCGCCAACCCAGCACCGCCGCAGCCTGCTGCTAGCGATCGGTGCGGGTGCCGCCCTGGCGGGGGCAGGCCTGGCCCTGTGGCATCAGGCCGAGGCCCCGGAACCTGTCGCCGAACCATTTAGCGGCTTTTGGACGCAACAATGGACGGCAAATGACGGCAAAATGCTGCCAATGCGCAGCTTTGTCGGAAAACCGCTGCTAATCAACTTCTGGGCAAGTTGGTGTGCTCCCTGTGTCGAGGAGCTGCCCATGATCAACGCCTTTTATGCGTCCCACCACAAAGCTGGCTGGCAGGTGCTGGGTTTGGCGGCAGACAAGCCCGCAAATGTGCAAGAATTTTTGCGAAAAACACCTTTGTATTTTTCCGTCGCAGTGGATGCCACGCTGGCAACCCAGTGGGCGCGGCAACTGGGCAATGTATCCGGCGGACTGCCGTTCTCTGTGGTACTGAATTCTGCTGGCGAAGTCGCTCAACGCAAAATGGGCAAATTGAGTCAGACAGATTTGGACGAATGGGCGAACTTAAAATAATTCTTTTGCTTACAATTTTCATCAATTGCATTTAATTTCTTGTTTTCTGCCGCGGTACTTTTTTGCTGAAGTCCGTCTGAAGCTGTTTAAACTGCACCTTGTGTCGCTGGCTGCGCCCCCCGCCCGGACGGTGCGGCATGCCGGTTTCGCCTTTTCCTATAACCACACCTGATCGGGAGCCCCATGGATTTACGAAAACTTAAAACACTGATTGATCTGGTATCCGAGTCCAATGTCTCCGAGCTGGAAATCACCGAAGCCGAGGGCAAAGTACGCATCGTCAAAGGCAGTACGCCAGTGCCCCTTGCCGCCGTGGCCCTCGCTGCGCAAGCCGCGGCGCCTGCGCCTGCGGCTGCCGCACCTGCTGTAGGAGCGCCCGAGCCGGCTGCTGCCTTAGCCCCTGCTGAGCCGGATCCGGGCCACCGCGTCACATCGCCCATGGTCGGAACCTTTTACCGCTCGGCCAGCCCGGGCGCCAAGGCATTTGTCGAGGTCGGCGACTCGGTCAAACTGGGCGACACCATCTGCATCATCGAGGCCATGAAGATCCTCAACGAGATCGAGGCGGATGCAACCGGCACCGTAAAAGAAATTTTGTGCCAGAACGGACAGGCGGTCGAGTACGGCCAGGCTTTGCTGGTCATCGAATAAGCAGGCTCCACCCTCCATGTTCAAAAAAATTCTGATCGCCAACCGTGGCGAAATTGCGCTGCGGATACAACGGGCCTGCCGGGAGCTCGATATCCGCGCGGTGATGGTTTATTCGGAGGCCGACCGCGAGGCCAAGTACGTGCGGCTGGCCGATGAGGCCGTTTGCATCGGGCCTGCAGCCTCGGCCCACAGCTACCTGAATATGCCGGCCATTATTTCTGCGGCCGAGGTGACAGACGCCGAGGCAATTCACCCAGGTTATGGCTTTCTCAGCGAGAACGCAGACTTCGCAGAGCGGGTCGAGCAAAGCGGGTTTCAGTTCATTGGGCCCACTCCCGCGTCTATCCGCATCATGGGCGACAAGGTCTCGGCCAAGCAGGCCATGATCCGTGCGGGCGTGCCCTGCGTGCCGGGATCCGAAGGCGAGCTGCCTGACGATCCGGTGCAATTGCGCCGCATTGCCAAGAGCGTTGGGTACCCGGTCATCATCAAAGCGGCCGGTGGCGGTGGCGGACGCGGTATGCGGGTGGTACACACCGAGGCCGCTTTGGTCAACGCCGTAGTCATGACCAAGGCAGAGGCCGGCGCTGCCTTTGGTAACGCGGCGGTGTACATGGAAAAGTTCTTGCAGAACCCGCGCCATATTGAAATACAGGTGATGGCTGACAAATTCAAAAACGCCGTCTATCTGGGCGAGCGTGATTGTTCGATGCAACGGCGGCACCAGAAAATTCTGGAAGAGTCCCCCGCACCGGGCATCAACCGCAAACTGATTGAGCGGATCGGTGAGCGCTGCGTGGCGGCGTGCAAGAAAATCGGGTATCGGGGAGCGGGCACATTTGAATTTCTGTATGAGAACGGCGAGTTCTATTTCATTGAAATGAATACCCGGGTGCAAGTGGAGCACCCGGTGACAGAGATGGTTACCGGCATCGACATCGTGAAGACCCAGATCATGGTGGCGGCAGATATGAAGCTGCCCTTTACCCAGCGGCAAATCGCGCTCAAAGGCCACGCCATTGAGTGCCGTATCAACGCCGAAGACCCTTACAACTTCATGCCCTCGCCGGGGCGGGTTACCACATGGCACACACCAGGTGGTCCCGGTGTGCGTGTGGATTCACATGTCTATGCCAACTACTTCGTCCCGCCCTATTACGACTCCATGGTGGGCAAATTGATCACCTATGGCGATACCCGGGAACAGGCGATTGCGCGCATGCGCTGCGCCCTGCTGGAGATGGCGGTAGAGGGCATCAAGACGAATATTCCCCTGCATCGCGAATTACTCAACGACGCCAAGTTTCTGGCCGGCGGAACCAATATCCATTACCTGGAGCATTGGCTTGAGCAGCACAAACGCTAACCCGGCGTGACCGGCATGTTTGAGTTGCGTCTGGTTTGCAGGCAAGCCGCAGTGGATGCAGTCAGCGACGCGCTGGAGGCGCTGGACGCACTGAGCGTGAGCGTGGAAGATGCCGACGCTGGATCAGCGCACGAACACGCGCTGTTTGGTGAGCCAGGCATGCCACCGCCAGCCCAGGCCTGGGAGCAATCGCTGGTGACGGCGCTGTTTACAGACCGTGGCGCGGCAGATGCAGCCCGAGATGCCGTGCAGCGGGAATTCAGCGCGACCATCAGCGACGCAACAACCCACGCTGTCGCTGAGCAGGACTGGGTACGGTTAACCCAGTCGCAGTTCGCGCCCGTAGAGATCACGCCCGAATTTTGGGTTGTACCCAGCTGGCACGGCGTACCCGAACAGGCCACCACCGTTCTACGCCTGGATCCCGGCCTGGCCTTTGGCACCGGAACCCATCCCACCACCAGCATGTGCCTGCGCTGGATCGCCACGCATCCGGGGCAAGCCAGCGTCTTGGACTACGGCTGCGGCTCCGGCATCTTGGCCATTGGCGCAGCACTGTGCGGGGCAGCCCGGGTGATGGCCGTCGATATTGACCCCGCCGCGGTGGGAGCAAGCCAATCCAACGCGCAGGCCAACGGCGTGCAGATCACCACGGGTACGCCGGAATTGGCACGCGGAACCTTCTCTTTGGTGGTCGCCAATATTTTGGCAACGCCATTGAAAGTACTGGCGCCTTTGCTATGGGCCCACGTTGCAGAGGGCGGGCGCCTTGTGCTGGCAGGCATTCTGGAGCGTCAGTGCGAGGAATTGAAGGCCGCATATGCCCCCTATTGCACGCTTGAAGTGCTCGACAGCCGCGAGGGGTGGATACTGATGTCCGCCACACGATGAGCATCATCACGCAATGTCCCCAATGCGCAACGCAGTTCCGCGCCTCGCCCCAGCAACTGCGGGCCTCGCAGGGCTGGGTGCGCTGTGGCCACTGCGATGAAGTTTTCGATGCCGCCGTGCAAGCGGTCAGCCAACGCGCTGTACCGCCTTCCGAACCCGAAGTAGTGGCCCCACTGCGGGTGGAATCCCCCGCCCCACAAGATGAACCCGCAGGGTTTGATACCGCTGCTGGCCAATCCAACACGCTTTTTGCTGAGCCCGCTGCGGCACCTGCTGCACCGCCGCCGGGATGGAGCCGCCAACTCTGGCGGGTTGCCGCAGTGCTGCTGGCGTTAGGGCTTGTAGCGCAGTGGGCAGCCCACGAAAAGAACATGCTGGCTGCGCGTGCGCCAGCTCTCAGACCCATCTTGAGTAGCCTGTGTGAGGCAACAGCGTGTGTACTCAAGCCACCGCAAATGCCCGAATTCCTGCAAATTGAGTCTTCCGCCTACGACCCCTTGGGCGAAGGGATTTACCGCCTGAGTTTGACATTGCGCAACACGGCCGCTTGGCCTATCGCATTTCCAGCCATTGAATTGACAGTTACCGATGCGTCGGAACAGGCGCTGGCTAGGCGAATTCTGCTGCCTATCGACCTGGGCGCTCGCGTGGAGCAGATGGACGCCCATAGTGCACATGAGCTGAAGATCTATCTGCTCAGCAAACTGCCCATTGAGCCGGGCTTATCGGGCTATCGCCTTACCGCTTTTTATCCATAAAAAAACCCGGCACGCATGCCGGGTTTTTTTCCCTACTTCGCAGATCAGGGCTTTTTGCCACTCGGGAAGGGCCAGGCAGCACGCGGGTTGAGCGTGGTCTGGGCCACCGGCGCAGTCTTCTTAGCCGCCACGGCCGCTGGAGCAGCTTTCTTGGCTGGGGCAGCTTTCTTGGCTGGGGCAGCTTTCTTGGCTGGAGCAGCTTTCTTGGCTGGAGCAGCTTTCTTGGCTGGAGCAGCTTTCTTGGCTGGAGCAGCTTTCTTAGCTGGAGCAGCTTTCTTAGCTGGAGCAGCTTTCTTAGCTGGAGCAGCTTTCTTGGCTGGGGCAGCTTTCTTGGCTGGGGCAGCTTTCTTGGCTGGGGCAGCTTTCTTGGCTGGGGCAGCTTTGGGGGCCGCTACAGCCTTCTTGGCCGGGGCGGCCTTGGGTGCTGCTGCAGCTTTTTTAGCTGGTGCAGCCTTTTTCGCAGTTGCCATCTCTATCTCCTTGGTCAAATAACAAAGGGCACATCACGGTTGAAATACGCGGGATGTGATCCATGGCACTGGGCAGATAGGTCCCAAAGCCATGAACGCGGGGATACCCCATCCCTTACGCGAATCGCGCTAAAGGGTGGGGCAAAAAAGGGGGACATATGGAAGGCTTCAATCCCAGGACAGTGCGCCGCCAGACTGGTATTCAATGACACGCGTCTCAAAGAAATTGCGCTCTTTCTTGAGATCGATCATCTCGCTCATCCAGGGAAATGGATTCTCTTCATGGGGGAAGAGTGGCTCCAGGCCAATCTGGGTAGCGCGCCGGTTGGCGATGTAGCGCAAATACCCTTTGAACATCGAGGCATTCATGCCCAGCACACCACGCGGCATGGTGTCTTCTGCGTAGCGGTATTCGAGTTCCACAGCCTGCTCAAACAAGTCCCGAATCTCGGCCTTGAAGCTTGCAGTCCACAGGCCAGGATTTTCCAGCTTGAGCTGGTTGATCAAGTCGATGCCGAAATTGCAATGCATGGACTCATCGCGCAGAATGTACTGGTACTGCTCGGCGGCACCGGTCATCTTGTTTTGCCGGCCAAGCGCCAAAATTTGGGTGAACCCCACGTAAAAGAACAATCCCTCCATCAGGCAGGCGAAAACAATCAGCGACTTCAGCAGGGTCTGATCGGCCTCATGGGTGCCGGTGTGGAAATGCGGATCCATGATGGCGGAAATAAAGGGAATCAGAAATTCGTCCTTATCCCGGATGGACTTGACCTCGTTATAGGCATTGAAAATTTCCGACTCATCCAAGCCCAGCGACTCGACAATGTACTGGTAGGCATGGGTGTGGATGGCTTCCTCAAACGCTTGGCGCAACAAAAACTGCCGGCACTCGGGTGCGGTGATGTGACGGTATGTTCCCAAGACAATATTGTTGGCCGCCAGTGAATCGGCGGTCACAAAAAAGCCCAGATTGCGCTTGACGATGCGGCGCTCGTCCTCCGTCAAACCATTGGGGTCTTTCCAAAGTGCGATGTCGCGGGTCATATTGACTTCTTGCGGCATCCAGTGGTTCGCGCAGGTGGCAAGGTACTTTTCCCAAGCCCATTTGTATTTGAAGGGCACCAACTGGTTGACGTCCGTCTGGCCGTTGATGATGCGTTTGTCCGAGGCGCGTACCCGCCGCGGAGCAGCCAGTGCCGGCGAAGCGACGCTCTCCTCGGGATCAATATGGGCAGGAAAAGGTGGCGGTGCCACGGTCGGAATGTCTTGGTCCCAGCTCAGCATAGCGTTTTTTTGTCCTTGAGTTACTTGGTATGGAGTGTTGATCGTTGTGTGGTCGCTGCTTACTGACACGCCTCGCAGGTCGGGTCATCGACACCACAAAAACGGATATCTGTTGCAGCGTTGGATGACAAAACCAATTGCGACTGCGCCGCGAGCGCTGCAGCTTGCAGCAGATCACCAGCAGGCTGCGGCGCGGCTGTCTTGGCTACGCTGACACCACCAGAGCCCGCTGCACCACTGGAAACCGCATTGAGGCGTCCTGCCGTAACCGTAGATTTTTCTGCATGGGTAGCCGACATGGTACGCAGATAGTAGGTGGTTTTGAGGCCGCGCAGCCAGGCCAGCTTATAGGTCTCATCAAGCTTCTTGCCCGAGGCACCAGCCATGTAGATATTGAGTGACTGCGCCTGGTCAATCCACTTCTGGCGACGCGCTGCCGCCTCGACCAGCCACTGCGTCTCCACTTCAAAAGCGGTGGCGTAAAGCTGCTTGATTTCCTGGGGAATGCGGTCTATGGCGCTGAGCGAACCGTCAAAGTGCTTCAAATCCATCACCATCACGTCGTCCCACAATCCGAGTTGCTTGAGGTCACGCACCAAGTAGCTGTTGATCACCGTGAATTCGCCAGACAAGTTCGACTTGACCGACAAATTACCGAAGCAGGGCTCGATGGACGCATCGACACCGATGATGTTGGAAATCGTGGCGGTGGGGGCAATCGCCACACAGTTGGAGTTCCGCATGCCATCGGTAGCAATCTTGGCGCGCAAGGCATCCCAATCCAGTACGTGGCTGCGGTCTACCTCTACGTAGCCGCCCCGTGCAGTGCTCAACAAATCTAATGTGTCCAAGGGCAAAACCCCTTTGTCCCACAGGGAGCCCTTGTAGCTCGAATACCGACCGCGCTCGCGCGCCAACTCAGTAGAGGCCCAGTAGGCGTAGTAGCAAACCGCTTCCATCGAGGTGTCAGCGAACTGCACAGCGGCGTCACTGGCATACGGCACCCGCATTTCGTACAGGCTGTCTTGGAAAGCCATGATGCCCAGACCGACTGGA
>CANFHZ010000079.1 GCA_947446885.1 Comamonadaceae bacterium | reverse complement strand
CAATGCCAAAGCGGGCACCACCGCCAGCACCGCAGGCCACTGCAGGCCACCGGTGAGCAACGCGTTATCCAGCCCCAGGACATACACCAGGGCAGCCATAAAAATCTGGCCCAGCAGCAGACCTGCGGCACTGGCCAATACGCCCAACCACAAGGCTTCGGCCAGCAAAAGAAAGGCGATACGCGCAGGCGGCGCGCCCAGCATACGCAGCAGCGCCAGATCGCCGCGTCGCTCGCGCACCGCGCTCCACAAGGCGATGAACACGCTCAAACCCGCGGTGAGCAGCAGCAGTCCGGCGAAGGCGCGCAGCACATCGGTACCCAAGCCCAGCATATGCAGCAAACGGGTGATTTCCACAGCGGGGGCTGCAGCCTGCATAGGGGTGTTGGTGTTGACCCAGAGGGGGAAGCTGACCGCCGCCAGTGGCGTGGTGTAACGCACCAAGGCCATGGTGACTTCGCGGCCGTCCTGCGGATGCGCCATTTTTTCATCCTCCTCGTCATGGTCCTCATGGACCTGCCAGACCGATGCGGTGTCGGTCAGTATCAGACGGTCCAGCACACTGCCGCTGGGCGCCAACACACCCACCACGGTGTAAGCCTGGTCCCCGTGGGCATGGCCACCAGCGCCCAGACCATGGGAGCCTGCAAAGCGCTGTCCAATGCCCAGACCCAGGGTCTTCGCCACCGCCGCTCCGATAACGACCTGCATGGGCGCGTCCCACATGCGCCCCTGCGCGAGCGTGGCCTTGTACAAGTGCGGATACGCCAAGGAGGTGCCGACGATGCGGTAGGCCTGGTAGTTGTCACCCAGGCTGATTGGGATCACCTCAGCGACCAGCGGGTTGGTCTTCAAAGCATTGATGGCGCTCAGCGGAACATTGCCGGGCGGCACATCCAAGTGGAGTACGCCGGACAGAATCAGCTGCATAGGGCTTCCCTTGGCACCCACCACCACATCGATTCCAGCCAGGTCGCGCTGGAAAGCCCGCTCCACCTGGTTGGCCACCAGCAACAAGAAGGTGATAGAGGCCAGCCCCAGTGCCAGCAGCAACACATTCAAGGCCGATGACAAGGGCCGCGACCACAGGTAGCGCCAGGCCAGTCCAAGCGTGTTCATACCGCGACCTCCGGCCCCTGCAAGCGCGGCAAACGCAGGGTCTGGACATGCCCCGTAGCGGGCGCAGAAGGGCCGGCGAAGAAGTCGCCGACCCGCGCATCATGGGTGGCAATCACCAAGGTTGCGCCACAGCGCTGGGCGCTGCTTTGCAGCAGGTGCAGCGCTTCGCGGGCCGCATCGTCGTCCAGACTGGCGGTGGGTTCGTCGGCGGCAATCACCAGCGGCTGCATCAGCACCGCGCGGGCCAAGGCGACCCGCTGCGCCTGCCCGCCCGAGAGCTGCGCGGGCAAGCGGTCAGCCAGTTCAGCCACACCGACCGCAGCCAGCGCGGCATCGATGCGGCGGTGGTCCTGCGCCGCGCCCGCAGCCCAAAACGCTAAACCCAGGTTCTGCGCCACGGTCAGCGCGGCGCTCATATGCAGCTTTTGCGGCAGGAAGCCGAGCGTGCGGGCGCGCCAGGCGTCGGCCTGCACACGGTTCAGTGCCGCCAGGTTCTGTCCCGCCACTTCCAGGGAACCGGCGCCAGGTCGCACCAATGCCGCCACCAAAGCCAGCCAGGTCGACTTACCACTGCCCGAAGGCCCCCGCAGTAACAAGACCTCCCCCTGGGCGATGTCCACGTCCGGAAAACGGATGGCTGCGGCGGCGGGGTAGGCGAATTCCAGGCCGGTGGTCTTGATCATGCAAATATCCGGTTCATGTCGCTGACAAAGCAGCCAACTCCGCCTCGGCGAAGCCCGCAGCGCGGCGGGCGCTCAGGTTCAAGGGCGGCTTGGGCCGGGGCGCACGGTGGCGCTGCGCCAGCACCGGATAGATGGCTACCGGGTCCACGCCGGTGCGGGTGCACAGCCAATGGAACCAGCGGTTGCCTATGGCCACATGGCCGATTTCCTCGCGCAGGATGGTGTCCAAAATCTCCACCGCCGCATCTGCCGCAGGGCTTCCCACCCGGCGCAGGCGGGCTTGGATGACAGGGGTGGCGTCCAGCCCGCGCGCCTCCAGGGTGCGCGGCACCAGGGCCATGCGCGCCAGGATGTCGTGGCGGGTGTCATGGCAGACGGTCCACAGGCCGTCGTGGGCGGCAAAGTCGCCGTAGGCATATCCGTTCTCGCGCACATGGGCGTCCAGCAGCATGAAGTGCTGGCTTTCTTCACACGCGACCTGTAACCAGTCCTGGTAGTAGTCAGCAGGCATCCCGGCAAAGCGCCAGATCGCGTCGAGCGCGAGGTTGATGGCGTTGAACTCGATGTGGGCAATGGCATGCATCAGCGCCGCGTGACCGGCTGCCGTAAACGGGCTGCGCTTGGGCACAGCCTGCGGCTCCAGAAGGGCGGGTGCATCGGGCCGTCCCGGCGCGGGATCGTCTGGAAAACAAACCACAGGGTCCAGGCCGCAGGTCTGACGCTGCGCCCACAGGGCCTGAACGGCCTGCACTTTTTCCAGCGGGCTGCGCGCGGTAAAAGCAGCCAGTGCGGCGTGGCGAAGTTCCATACCTACAATTCTAGGTTCCGCGTGTAACGCCCCCGTGAACGAAAGCAGCAGCCCATGGCCCTCTACGAACTCGACCAAATTTCCCCCACGCTTGCCGATACGGCTTGGGTCGCTGACAACGCGCAGGTGGTGGGCGACGTTCGACTGGGCGAAGGGGCCAGCCTGTGGTTTGGCGTGGTCGCACGCGGCGACTCTTCCAGCATCACGGTGGGACGCAATACCAATATCCAGGATGGCAGCGTGCTGCACGCCGACGCGGGCAAGCCATTGCACATAGGCGAGGGCGTAACGGTCGGCCATATGGCCATGTTGCACGGCTGCACCATTGGTGACGGCGCGTTCATCGGCATCGGCGCGATCGTTCTGAACGACGCCAAGATCGGCAAAAACTGCCTGGTTGGCGCGGGCTCGCTGGTCACCGAGCGCAAAGAGTTTCCGGACGGCAGCATGATCATGGGCTCGCCCGCCAAAGTGGTGCGCGATGTCACACCCGAGCAGATTGCGATGTTCCGCCAGAACGCCCTGCACTATGTTGAAAACGCGCAGCGCTTTCGCAAGGGTTTGTCCAAGATTGCCTGAGATGTCCGACATCCATTCCTTTGTTTTCGAAGGCCTGCCGGTACGCGGCATTCTGGTGCGCGTGACTGATGCCTGGCAGGAAATTCTGCGCAGGCGTGCGGCCAATAGCGAACACGGACCCTACCCTGCGCCGGTGGCGAAGATGCTGGGCGAGATGGTGGCAGCAGGCGCGCTGATGCAGGCCAACATCAAGTTCGACGGCGCGCTGACCTTGCAAATCATGGGCGACGGGCCAGTGAAATTGGCCGTGGTTGAGGTGCAATCCGATTTGGCGCTGCGTGCTACTGCTACCGTGCTGGCTCCCGTGCCGCCTGCAGCCCAACTCAGCGCCATGGTGAATGCGAAAAACGAAGGCCGCTGCGCCATCACGCTGGATCCGCAAACCAAGTTTCCCGGGCAGCAACCCTACCAGGGTGTGGTGCCGCTTTTCGATGATGCGCGCCGCCCCATCGAGCGTATCAGCGAGGTGCTGGAGCACTACATGCTGCAAAGCGAGCAGCTCGACACCACGCTGGTGCTAGCCGCCAACGACACGGTAGCGGCCGGGCTGCTGATCCAACGCCTGCCGATCCAGGGCACGGCCAACCTGGCAGGCAGCCTGGTCAGCCGCGAAAACGAGGACGAAATCGGCCTGAACGCCCATTACGAGCGCATCGCGGTGTTGGCCTCAAGCCTGCAACAAGATGAGCTGCTGACACTGGACGCCCATACGATCTTGCGTCGCCTGTTTTGGGAAGAGAACATCACACTTTTTGACCCCGCACAGCCAGCCCGACAGCCGCATTTCGCTTGCAGCTGCAGCCGCGAGCGGGTCGCCCGCATGATCCAAAGTCTGGGGAAAGAAGAGGCCGACAGCATCCTGGCTGAACGCGGGGAAATTGAAGTGGCCTGTGAATTCTGCGGTGTGCAATATCCGTTTGACGCCATTGACACCGCGCAAATATTTGTGTCCGCTACCCACAGCGCCGGCGGCAGCCAGTCAGCACACTGACCACCAGGGCCGAGGCGGATGTGTCGCCTATTTGGCGATTTGCACCAGGATTTCGTTGGGCTTGACCATGCCCAATTCGCTGCGGGCGCGGTCTTCGACCATGTCCAGGCCTTCGCGCAAATCACCGATTTCGGCCTCCAGACGGGCCACCAGTTGCGCGGTCTGCGCGTTCTGCGTTCGCTGCGCAGCCAATTCCTGCTCCAACTGCGCCACCTTGGGGACGCTGCCGCGTCCAAACCAGAGCTGGCCCTGCAAGATCAGCAACAAGGCCAACAGCCCAGCGGGAATCAGACGGTTTTTCATAGCTAAGCAGCTTAAAGGGTTTACCGCAGGTTATAGAAGGCACTGCGGCCGGGGTAGACCGCAATTTCGCCCAGGTCTTCCTCGATGCGCAACAACTGGTTGTACTTGGCCATGCGGTCCGAGCGGCTCAGTGAGCCGGTCTTGATCTGTCCGGCGTTGGTGCCCACGGCGATATCCGCGATGGTGGAGTCTTCGGTTTCGCCCGAGCGGTGGCTGATCACGGCCGTGTAACCGGCGCGCTTGGCCATCTCGATCGCGGCAAAGGTTTCGCTCAGTGTGCCGATCTGGTTGATCTTGATCAGGATCGAATTGGCAATGCCTTTGTCGATGCCTTCTTTCAAAATCTTGGTGTTCGTGACAAACAAATCGTCGCCCACGATTTGCACTTTCTTGCCCAGCCGGTCGGTGAGGATTTTCCAGCCGTCCCAGTCGCCTTCGGCCATGCCGTCTTCGATGCTGATGATGGGGTACTTGTCAACCCAGGTGGCCAGCATATCGGTCCACTCCTGGGCGCTCAGGCTCAGGCCTTCACCGGCCAGCTCATATTTGCCGTCCTTGTAAAACTCGGAGGCCGCGCAGTCCAGGCCCAGGGCGATTTGCTCACCAGCGACAAAACCAGCCTTGTCGATGGCTTCCAGAATCATCTGGATTGCGGCCTCGTGGTTGGGCACATTGGGCGCAAAGCCGCCCTCGTCGCCCACGGCGGTGCTGATGCCCTTGTCGTGCAGGATTTTTTTGAGCGCGTGGAAGACCTCTGCGCCGTAACGCAGCGCTTCACGAAAACTCGGCGCGCCCAGCGGAATGATCATCAGCTCTTGCAAATCGAGGTTGTTGTTGGCGTGCTCGCCACCGTTGATGACGTTCATCATGGGCACCGGCATTTGCACCGCGCCCATGCCGCCAAAGTAGCGGTAGAGCGGCAGGCCGGCTTCTTCGGCGGCCGCGCGCGCCACGGCCATGGAGACCGCCAACATGGCGTTGGCGCCCAGGCGGCTCTTGTTTTCGGTGCCGTCCAGGTCAATCAGGGTTTTGTCCAGAAAAGCCTGCTCAGACGCGTCCAGGCCGAGAACGGCCTCGGATATTTCAGTGTTGATGTGCTCTACCGCCCGCAACACGCCCTTTCCGCCGTAACGGCTCTTGTCGCCATCGCGCAGCTCAATCGCCTCGCGGCTGCCGGTGGATGCGCCAGACGGCACCGCCGCGCGGCCCATGGTGCCGGACTCCAGCAGCACATCACATTCCACCGTGGGGTTGCCCCGGCTGTCCAGAATCTCGCGTCCTACGATGTCAACAATGGCACTCATTACAGGTCTTTCAAAAATGGGGTTTACCAGGCGGCTGCCGAGCGAAGCCCGGTTGTACGCCAATTAGTCGAAACTATTTTCCAAAAACGGATTCTTTTTGGTTACGGAATCCAAGGCCACCAGGGTTTCGAGCAGGGCTTTCATGTGGTGCAGCGGCACCGCGTTAGGGCCGTCGCTCAGGGCTTTGGAGGGGTCGGGGTGGGTTTCCATGAACAAACCGGCCACGCCCACGGCCACCGCCGCGCGGGCCAGCACCGGCACCATCTCACGCTGGCCGCCACTGCTGGTACCCTGCCCGCCCGGTAATTGCACCGAATGCGTGGCATCAAATACGACCGGCGCGCCCGTGTTGCGCATGATGGCCAGCGAACGCATATCCGACACCAGATTGTTGTAACCAAAGCTGGCCCCGCGCTCGCAGGCCATGAAGTTGTCCTGCGGCAAACCCGCTTCGTGGGCCGCCGCACGGGCTTTGTCGATGACATTTTTCATATCGCCCGGCGCCAGGAACTGGCCCTTCTTGATATTCACCGGCTTGCCGGACTGCGCCACGGCACGGATGAAATCAGTTTGGCGGCACAGGAACGCTGGGGTCTGCAACACATCAACGACAGCGCTGACCTGGGCGATCTGGTCTTCACTGTGGATGTCGGTGAGCACCGGGACGCCGAGTTCGCGCTTCAACTTGGCCAAAATCTCCAGCCCGCGCTCGATGCCTGGGCCGCGGAATGTGGTGCCGCTGGAGCGGTTGGCTTTGTCAAAACTGCTTTTGAAAATAAAGGGAATGCCCAAGGCCGCCGTGATTTCCTTGAGCGTGCCGGCGGTGTCCATCTGCAGCTGCTCGGATTCGATGACGCAGGGGCCGGCAATCAAAAAAATCGGCCGGTGCAGGCCGACCTCAAAGCCACACAATTTCATGCAGCGACTTTCAGGGGGCGGCCCGATCCCTGGTGTTCCAGGGCGGCGCTGATAAAGGCATTGAACAAGGGGTGCCCGTCCCAGGGGGTTGACTTGAATTCGGGGTGGAACTGCACGCCGACAAACCAGGGGTGCACGCTGCGCGGCAACTCGATCATCTCGGTCAGCTGCTCGCGCTGGGTCAGCGCCGAAATCACGAGACCGGCTGCGCGCAGCGGGGCCAGGTAATTGACATTGGCCTCGTAGCGGTGGCGGTGCCGCTCGGTGACCACGTTGCCGTAAATCTGGTGGGCGATGGTGTCTTTGGCGACATCCGAGCTTTGCGCGCCCAGGCGCATGGTGCCGCCCAGGTTGGAGTTGTGGTCGCGGGTTTTGATGCTGCCGTCGGCGTCTTTCCACTCGGTAATCAGCGCGATGACCGGGTTGGGGCTGTCGGGCTCGAATTCGGTGCTGTTGGCGTCCGCCAGACCGGCCACATGTCGGGCAAATTCAATGGTCGCCACCTGCATGCCCAGACAAATGCCCAGGTAAGGCACCCGGTTTTCACGGGCAAAACGGGCCGCCTTGATCTTGCCCTCAATGCCCCGCTTGCCAAAGCCGCCGGGCACCAGCACCGCGTCGTACTTGGCCAGCTGCTGCACTGAGTCACCGTCCAGCGTTTCGGAGTCGATGTAGGCAATTTTGACCTTGACATGGTTTTTCATGCCGGCGTGGCGCAGCGCCTCGTTAAGGGATTTGTAGCTGTCAGACAAATCCACATACTTGCCGACCATCGCGACCTGTACCTCGCCTTGCGGATGCTCAGTCTCGTAGACCAAATCATCCCAGCGCTTGAGGCTGGCGGGCGGCGTGTTCAGGCGCAGCTTGTCGCAGATCAGGCCGTCCAGGCCCTGCTCATGGAGCATGCGCGGAACCTTGTAAATCGTGTCCACATCCCACATGGATATAACGCCCCACAGCGGCACATTGGAGAACAGCGAAATTTTGTTGCGCTCCTCGTCGGGAATGGGCCGGTCGGCACGGCAGATCAGGGCGTCGGCCTGGATGCCGATTTCACGCAACTGCTTGGCGGTGTGCTGGGTCGGCTTGGTTTTGAGTTCACCCGCTGCGGCGATCCAGGGCACATAACTCAGGTGTACAAATGCGCTGTTGTTGGGCCCGAGCTGCAAACTGAGTTGGCGCACGGCCTCTAAAAACGGCAGAGATTCAATGTCGCCCACGGTGCCACCGATCTCGACGATGGCCACGTCCACGGCATCCGGCTCGCCATAGCGCGCGCCGCGTTTCACAAATTCCTGGATCTCATTGGTCACGTGCGGGATCACCTGCACCGTTTTGCCCAGGTAATCGCCCCGGCGCTCCTTGTCGAGCACGCTTTGGTAAATCTGGCCTGTGGTGAAGTTGTTGGACTTGCGCATGCGCGTCTCAACAAAGCGCTCGTAATGGCCCAGATCCAGGTCGGTTTCCGCGCCGTCATCGGTCACAAAAACCTCGCCGTGCTGCAGCGGCGACATGGTGCCCGGATCGACGTTCAGGTAAGGATCCAGCTTAATTAAGGTGACTTTGAGGCCTCGCGACTCCAAAATCGCAGCGAGGGAGGCTGAGGCGATTCCCTTACCCAGGGAGGACACCACGCCGCCAGTGACAAAGACAAATTTGGTCATGGCGAGGACGAACCGCAGGGGTTCGGGAGCTGGTAAAGCGCGATTATAGGCGTCTGCTACATTGCGAGCCGACCCCCGCACGCGCCCTGAGTCGACCCCCGAAACCCCACAATCCGGAGCCAAAATCCACACCATGCAGCTGCAAGGCAAACATATCGTTCTAGGCCTGAGCGGCGGCATCGCCTGTTACAAAGCGGCGGAATTGTGCCGCGCCATGGTCAAAGAAGGCGCGACGGTGCAGGTGGTGATGACCGAGGCGGCGGCGCAGTTCATCACGCCGGTGACCATGCAGGCGCTCAGCGGGCGACCGGTATTCGATTCGCAATGGGACCGCCGCCCGGGCAACAACATGGCGCACATCAATCTGTCCCGCGAGGCGGACGCCATCTTGATCGCACCGGCCAGCGCGGACTTCATGGCCAAGCTGCTGCACGGGCGCGCTGACGACTTGCTCAGCCTGCTGTGCCTGGCCCGCCCCATGGCGACAGTCCCTTTGCTGATCGCCCCCGCCATGAACCGGGAAATGTGGTCCCATCCCGCAACCCAGCGCAACGTCGCGCAACTGCGCGCGGATGGCAGCTACGTGCTGGACGTGGCCGCCGGCGACCAGGCCTGCGGCGAGCAAGGCGACGGACGCATGCTGGAACCCTCCGAGATCTTAGAAGACCTGATTGCCCATTTCCAGCCCAAGCTGTTGCGGGGACAGCGCGTGCTGATTACCGCCGGGCCAACCTTTGAGGCGCTGGATCCGGTGCGTGGCATCAGCAACCTGTCAAGCGGCAAGATGGGTTTTGCCATCGCCCGCGCCGCGCGCGAGGCCGGGGCGCAGGTGACCCTTGTGGCCGGGCCGGTGGCGCTGGACTCTCCACGCAGCGTGCAGCGCATCGATGTCCGCTCCGCGCAGGAGATGCTCCAAGCCTGTTTGGCGCATGCGGATGCCAGCGACATCCTGATTGCCACCGCAGCGGTCGCTGATTGGCGCAGTGCCGACGCGGCAGAACACAAAATAAAAAAAGACGGCTCCGGTTTGCCGCCTGCGCTGACCCTGGTGGAAAACCCGGACATCCTGGCCACGCTGGCGGCATCTGACCGTGGTCGCAGCGGTGCGCTTTTTTGCGTGGGCTTTGCGGCAGAAAGCCAGAACCTGCTGGAACTTGCCAGCGCCAAGCGCCTGCGCAAAGGCGTGCCGCTGATGGTGGGCAATATCGGCCCGCAAACTTTCGGCCAGGACGACAACGCGCTGCTGCTGATCGACGCGCAGGGCGCAAGCGAATGGCCCCGCAACACCAAAATTGCGCTGGCCCGACAGCTTGTTGCGCGCATCGCGCAGCAACGCACCACCACCCACTTTCACATACGGTAAACCATGCTGGTAGACATCAAAATTCTAGACGCCCGACTGCACGAAGCCATGCCGGCCTATGCGACCCCAGGTAGCGCCGGACTCGACCTGCGCGCCTGCCTGGACGCGCCATTGACGCTGGAGCCCAATGCCTGGCAGCTGGTGCCCATGGGCATGGCCTTGTTTTTGAACGACCCGGCCTACGCGGCCCTGATCCTGCCGCGCTCCGGCTTGGGGCACAAACACGGCATTGTTCTGGGCAACCTGGTGGGCCTGATCGACAGCGACTACCAGGGGCAACTCATGGTCAGCGCGTGGAACCGCAGCACTACGGCCTTCACCATCGCGCCGATGGAGCGCATTGCGCAGCTGGTCATCGTGCCGGTAGTGCAGGCGCAGTTCCGGGTGGTTAGCGAATTTCCTGCAAGCAGCCGCGGCGAAGGCGGTTACGGCTCAACCGGCAAGGCCTGAGGCCCGCGCGCTGCTCAATGCATCTGCGTGCCGCCATCACCCTGCACATGGGGTGGCTCAATCCGGAAAAAGTGTGAGCCGGTGCTGCGCTGTGCCTGCTCTTCGGCCGTCGCAGCGCGCACGTCTTCAATTTGCAGATGTAAACGGATCGCGATGCCGGCCAGGGGGTGGTTGCCGTCAAGCACCACATGCTCCGGATAAATATCGGTCACGGTGAATAGCGTGTGCGGCGGTGCATCCGGGTTGCAACCTTTGGGCAAGGCAGAACCCTCGATCAGCAAACCCACCTCCAACTCGGCCGGAAACAAAGTCCGCGGCTCGAGAAACAGCAACTTGTCGTCAAAGTCGCCGAAGGCCTGGTCCGGCTCAATCTGCACCTGCAAGGCGTCGCCGGCGCGGTGGCCCTGCAAAGCTGCTTCAATGACCGGCAACAAATCACCGCCACCCATAAAAAACTCCAAAGGCTCGTCGAGCACGTCCAATTGCTCGCCCAGGGTGTCGGTAAGCACCCAGGTCAGGGCGACCACGCAGTGTTGTGAAATGTTCATTTGGGGATTGTCGCACTGGCCCCGCCCAGCGGGAAAACCTGCTACCGTTACTCAGGTGGTTCAGCCCATTCAACCCAGGAGTACGGTGCCCATGCCCTATGCAACACAGCGCTTCCGCCCGGCGTTCATACGCCTCATGCTGGTAGTGGGTCTGGCCTGCTCATCCCACGCGTATGCCGAATGGGAAGTGCAAACCATCAGCGCCGACAAAAAGGTGGTCATTTACGCCGACACCGCCAGCCTCAAGCGCGAAGGCGATTTTGTGTTCGCGTGGATCATCTACAACCGCAGCACAGCGGCCCCCGACGGCGCCATCTCGTCCAAAGCATTGAACCAATACGACTGCACGCAGTACCGGGCACGGGCCTGGCAACAAAGTTTTTTTGACGCGCCCATGGGCACCGGGCGCCGCCTGCCACCGCGCGGGCGCAGCACCTGCGAGACGGGCGAGTCCTTGGATATCACCATGCAGTCCCAATGTGAATCCCCCTGGCTACCGATTCAGCGCGGAACAACCGGTGAGGATTTGCTGCGGGCTTTGTGCGTGTTTTGAGCAGGAGCCGACGCATTGCGTACACCGCCCCGGGAATCGGAGATCCCTACTGCGCGAAGCCCAGACGCTACTCTCACAGATACACGCGGGTTTCCGGTGCCTGACGAAACCCCGGTTCTAGACTGCGCCGCACGTCCGCGCGCAAGCAGGAAAATACCGATCAATTTCATGTGGTCACTTCGCCAGTCACTCTGATGCCCCAGCACACTCCAAACCCCACGAACCCGACTGCTGAGGCCGCACAAGGTCGCCTGGTACAGGTGCTGTTTGTCGGTGTTTTCATGGCAGCACTCGACGCAGCCATCGTGGGGCCGGTTCTGCCTGCTTTGCGTGCGGCCTTTGGTATCGACAACCGCACTGCCGGGCTGCTGTCTACCGTTTTTGCGCTGAGTTCGATGTGCAGCACGGCGCTGATGGCGTACTTCAGCGACCGCCATGGCCGCCGCCCGGTGTACCTGGTCAGCGTGGCGCTTTTCGCCATCGGCTCGCTGTGCATCGCCGCTGCACCCAGCTTTGACTTGCTGCTGCTCAGCCGCGCGATCCAGGGCATTGGCGCAGGAGGCATTGCGCCGGTGGCCAGTGCAGTGGTTGGTGATGTGTTCACCGCCGAGCGGCGGGGCCGTGTGCTGGGCCTGATTGGAGCCACCCATGGCATGGCCTTTGTGCTGGGGCCACCACTGGCGACTGTGCTCACATCCACGCTGGGCTGGCGCTGGCTGTTCCTGGTGAATATTCCCGTCGCTCTGGTTGTGCTTTTCATGGGTGCGCGCAGCTTGCCAGGCCGGCGCAGCGACGCAATACCGGGGCCTGTCGACACAGCGGGCATTGCCATCACCTTGTTGTTCCTGCTGTGCCTGGTAATGGGTATTTCACGCCTGCCAGACTCGGCCACCGGGCTGCTCCTGTGGCCTTGGTTTCTGGTTGCGAGTGGCGTCTTGCTGGCGGCCTTGGTGGCCATAGAGAAACGCCAAACCCAAGCGCTGATCCCCATGGCCCTGTTTGAGAACCGGCAACTGGCTTTTGTCTATGTGCTGACGCTGGGCGTGGGTTTCTCCATGGGGGGTATTGTGTTTTTGACCACGATTGCCACGCTGGCTTATGGGATCAGCGTGGAGCACGCGGGGCTGGCGCTGCTGCCGCTGGTACTGTGCTCCATGGTGGGCTCCATGGCGGCCGGGCGGCTGCTGAACCGTCTGGGTGCCCGCAATATGGT
>CANFHZ010000078.1 GCA_947446885.1 Comamonadaceae bacterium | reverse complement strand
CGCTCGGTGGGCGCGCCAAATGAAAAGCCATCGTGCAGCGCTTTTTGCACTGCCTCGACCACCTCGGGGTGGCCGTGGCCCAGAATCATCGGGCCCCAGGAGCCGATGTAGTCCACATAGCGCTGGCCATTGGCGTCCCACATGTAGGCACCCTGGGCGCGGTTGATGAAGCGCGGCGTACCGCCCACGGCCTTGAAGGCGCGCACCGGCGAGTTCACGCCGCCCGGGATCACGCGCGCGGCGCGCTGGAAGAGTTCTAGGTTGCGGTCAGGCTGGGTCATGGTGCGTTGGGTGTGGGTAGGTGCGAAGGGTGGCAGGCAGCGAATATCGTAAGCGCTCAGTGCCGCGTGGGGCCGGGGGGCAGTTCAAAGCTGAAACCGTCGCTGCTGTCTGCACCGTCGGCTTCGTCTTCGTCATCGTCGCTGTCGCTGTGCGCCCAAAACAAGCGGTCAGGCTGAACCAAGCCCATGCCCGGACGAAAGCCACCCTCCAGGCAGCGGTCCAGATAGCTCAGCGCCTCGCTGGTGGCCTCGCCCAACTCGGTGTCCGTGGCGATCAAGGCGGCCAGCGCTGCGCTCAGCGTGTCACCGGCGCCGGCAAATTGCGCCTCCAGGCGCTCGTACTTTTCGGCGCGGATGACGGCGGTGGGCGAACACAGCGCGTTTTCGATGAACTGATCGGGCAGGGGAATTCCAGTCACCAGGGTGTAGGCCACACCGTGTCCATGGGCGGCGATGGCGATATCGCGGGCGGTCGGGTTGCGCTGTGCGCTCCATTCCGGCAGCAGCCAGCGCGTGAGGGTCTGGTAATTGCCGACCAGCAGCGTGGTCTGGGGCAGCAGCAATTCGGCGCAGGCGTCCAGGTACTGGTCGATGGCGTCTTCGCGCCACCAGGACAGGTCGGGCATATGGGTCAGCACCGGCACCTCGGCGTAGTCACTGACCAGTTCGGAGATTGCGCTGAGGTTTTCCGGCGTGCCCACAAAGCCAACTTTAAAGACCTGCACCGGCAGGTCTTCCAGAATCGTGCGGGCTTGTTCGGTGACGGCCTCATCGTCCAGCGCATAGTGGTCGACGATTTCCGTGGTGTCGCGGGCGTAGACGCCGGTCACGACCGGCAGCACATGCACACCTACCGACGACATGGCGGTGATGTCGGCGCCGATGCCACCCGCCCCGCTGGCGTCGTTGGCATTAAAGACCATGACGCAGGCTGCGGGCCCGTCGTCATCGGCTTGCAGCGTGGCTTCGTCCTCAACGTGGATGGGGGGTGGGGCGTGGGCCATAGAGGTACCGCAAAGCTACAATCGCGCCCATTCTATTCTTTGGATTTTGGGCTCCCGAATGACTACCACCACCTGGATGTGCTTGATTTGCGGCTGGATTTACGACGAGACGCTGGGCGCACCCGATGATGGAATTGCCGCAGGAACCCTGTGGGCGGATGTGCCCATGAACTGGGTCTGCCCCGAGTGCGGCGCCCGCAAAGAAGACTTCGAGATGGTCCAGATCTGAGGCACCGGCCTCACGCTGCCGCCGCCTCAAATCCCAAGCCCGGTTTTTTCACCACGCTGTAGCGCAGCAGCGTTTTGGCGCGCGCCTGCGCGTGGTCGACGATGGGCAGGGGGTAATTCGCACCCGGCCCGTCACCCAATACCACCCCGGCGGCGCTCAGGGCAATTGGCTTCGCCATCCAGGGTGAATGTATGCTTTTTGCGTCAAGTTTTGCCAGCGCGGGCAGGTAGCGGCGGATGAAAGCGCCCTGGGCATCAAACTTATCGCTTTGTGACAGGGGATTGAAGATGCGGAAATAAGGCTGCGCATCGCAGCCGCTGGAGGCTACCCATTGCCAGCCGCCGTTGTTGGAGGCCAGATCAAAGTCATTGAGCTGCTGCGCAAAGTAGCGCTCGCCCCAGCGCCAGTCCAGACCCAGGTGTTTCACCAAAAAGCTGCCGGCCACCATGCGCAGGCGGTTGTGCATATAGCCGCTTTGGTTCAGTTGCAGCATGGCCGCGTCCACCAGCGGGTAACCGGTGCGCCCGGCACACCAGGCGGCGAAGCGCTGCTGTGCCGCGTCATCGGTGTCCCATTGGATGGTGTCGTATTCGGGTTTGAAGGCGCGCGTGGCCACATGCGGAAAGTTGGCCAGGATTTGCACATAAAACTCGCGCCAGACCAGCTCGGCCAGCCACACCTGCGCGCCGGCGTCGCCGCTGCGCTGCGCGGGCAGGGCGGCGCGCACCAGTTCGCGTATGGATACCGTCCCAAAACGCAGGTGCACGCCCAGGTAGCTGGGGCCTTTGACCGACGGGAAATTGCGGCGTTCCTCATACGCCCCCATGCGCGCCAGGAAATCGCGCAGCAAGGCCTGCGCGCCGCTGCTGCCCGGCGCAATGCCAATCTGGCGCAGATTGCTGGTCTCAAAGCCCAGGCTGGCCAAGCTGGGCACGCCACCGGACAGGCCGGGATCGACTGCAGCGAGCTGGCGTGCCAGTGTGGAGGTGTTGCGCTCGGCCACGTCCACATCGGCGCGGGCCTGCAGACGGGCCAGCCAGGCGCGCAGGTAGGGCGTGAATACGCCATAGGGTTTGCCGGTTTGTGTCAGCACCTCGCGCCGCTCGAACACCACCTGGTCCTTCACGCTGTGCCATTGGATGCCCAGGCCGGACAGGCTGTGCGCCACCGCCGCGTCACGGGCCAGGGCCTGTGGCTCGTCGTCGTGGGCCACCACCACCAGACCTGCGCCCAGGGCGCGGGCCAGCGCGGGAATCTCCAGCAACGGGTCGCCGTGGCGGCATACCAGTCCGGCCTGGGGTGCCATGGCCCGCAAGCTGGCGTCGATCTCGGCCAGGCTCTCGCGGATGAATTCCACCCGCCGGTCGCGGCGGGGCAGGGGCTGCAGGATCGTGGTGTCGAACACAAATACCAGCACCACCTGCTGCGCGGATGCCAGCGCGGCATGCAAGGCGGCATGGTCGTGCAGGCGCAGATCACGGCGCAGCCAGACCAGTGCGGTCCGTGTCTGGCTGGCGGAAGCGGGGGGTGTTGGGAACATGCCGGTGGCTAAAATGGGTCGATGTCCGGCGATTCTGCACCCACCAACCTCACCAACCACTTTCTGATTGCCATGCCGGGCATGGAGGACGCGTTTTTTGCCAAAAGCGTGGTCTATCTGGTGGACCACAACGACCAGGGTGCGATGGGCCTGATGATCAACAAGGCGGTCGACATCTCGATGGAGGCCTTGTTCGTCAAGATTGATCTGCCCATGCCCCGCACCGACCTCGCCGGCAACCCGGTTTTGCAGGGCGGCCCGGTGCACCAGGATCGCGGTTTTGTGCTGCACGACCCGGTTTTTGCGCCGCCCGCTGCCGAGCAGGATTCGCCTTACCAGTCCACTATCCGCGTACCGGGCGGGCTGGAGATGACGACCTCGCGTGACGTGCTGGAGGCGATTTCGACCGGCGGCGGCCCCAAACGGGTGCTGGTGTCGCTGGGCTATTCGGCCTGGGGCGAAGGCCAGCTGGAGAGTGAAATCAAGGAAAACGCCTGGTTGACCGTGCAGGCAGACGCCAAGCTGATTTTTGATGCGCCCATGGGCGAGCGCTACGACCGCGCGCTGGGTTTGCTGGGCTTGCAGGCCTGGATGATTTCCACCCAGGCGGGCAGCGCATGAGCGCCCAAGCGGCGGCGGAACCCGTGGTGGTGCCGGCGTCCTTGCAGACATTTATGGCCTTCGATTTCGGCACCAAGCACACCGGGGTGGCGGTGGGCAACCGCCTGTTGCGCAGCGCGCAGGCGCAGGCCACCATCCATGCCGAGGGCGACGCCCGTTTTGCGCACGTAGCGCAGCGTCTCAAGGCGTGGCAGCCTGACGCCATCGTGATCGGCGTGCCCTACCACCCGGACGGCGCGGCGCACGAGAACACGGCGCGGGCCCGCAAATTCGGGCGGCAACTGCGCGGTCGCTTTGGGCTGCCTGTCTTTGAAGTGGACGAGCGCTACAGCACCACCGAGGCGCTGGCCAGCGGCGCGCGTGACCCCGATGCGGCGGCTGCGGCCATCATCCTCAACCAGTTTTTGCGGGATTTGCCATGAGCGATTTGACCTTGGACGCCCAGGCCCTGTACGCCGATTTGCTCCAGGGCGTACGGCCTTTGTGCCGCCCGGATACCCGCTTGGTCGGCATCACCTCCGGCGGAGCCTGGCTGGCGCAGCGTTTGCAAACCGACCTGGGTCTGGCGGGTGCCTGCGGTGTGATTTCCTCGGCCATGCACCGCGACGACTTCGCCCAGCGCGGCTTGGGCGGCGGCGGACGTACCCAGCTGCCTTTTGAGATCAACGGCACACACCTGCTGGTGGTCGACGACGTGCTCTACACCGGGCGGACGCTGCGCGCTGTGATGAACGAGTTGTTTGACTACGGCCGCCCGGCCAGCGTCAAGCTGGCGGTCTTGGTGGATCGGGGTGGGCGCGAGTTGCCCATACAGGCAGACTTCGCCGCAGCGCGGGTCAGCCTGCCCGCCACCCAATCGCTGGCGCTGGCGCGGGCCGACGACGGCAGCTTGCGCTTTGACCTCAAAACCAAACCGCCGCGCGCGGAGTGATGGACCCGACTGCCCTACCCATGTTCATGCGCCACAACCCCCAGCTGAATAAAAACGGCGAACTGATTCACCTGCTGTCCACGGAAGGCTTGTCGCGTGATCTGATCATGCACATCCTGGACACCGCATCCAACTTCGTCTCGGTGAGCGACCGTGAGGTCAAGAAGGTGCCGCTCTTGCGCGGCAAAAGCGTTTTCAATTTGTTTTTTGAAAACAGCACGCGCACCCGCACCACCTTCGAGATTGCTGCCACGCGCTTGTCGGCGGATGTGATCAATCTGGACATTGCGCGCTCCAGCGCGTCCAAGGGCGAGTCGCTGCTGGACACCATCTCTAACCTCAGCGCCATGGCGGCCGATCTGTTTGTGGTGCGCCACAGTGAGTCCGGCGCGCCCTATTTGATTGCCCAGCACGTAGCGCCCCATGTGCACGTGGTGAATGCGGGTGATGGTCGCCACGCCCACCCCACGCAGGCGCTGCTGGACATGTACACCATCCGCCACTACAAGCGCGACTTCGCCAACCTGACTGTGGCCATCGTCGGCGACGTGCTGCATTCGCGGGTGGCGCGTTCCGATATCAATGCCCTGACCACGCTGGGCTGCGCCGAGGTCCGCGTGGTAGGCCCCAAGACCCTGGTGCCCGCCGATATGGCGCATATGGGTGTGCGGGTCTGCCACACCCTGGACGAAGGCCTGCGCGGATGCGATGTGGTGATTGCGCTGCGCCTGCAAAACGAACGCATGAGCGGTGCCCTGCTGCCGTCAAGCCAGGAGTATTTCAAGCGCTTCGGTCTGACGCCCGAGCGCCTTTTGCTGGCCAAGCCGGATGCCATCGTGATGCACCCGGGCCCAATCAACCGGGGTGTGGAAATGGACTCCGCTGTGGTGGACGGGCCGCAAAGCGTGATCCTGTCCCAGGTCACATTCGGCATTGCGGTGCGCATGGCGGTGATGAGCATCGTGGCGGGGAATGAAGCATGAAGCTGCTGATCCAGGGCGCCCGCATCATTGACCCGGCCAGTGCTTATGACCAGGTCGGCGATCTCGCCATTGCCGAAGGGCACATCGTCGGCCTGGGTGCCGCGCCAGCTGGGTTCACCCCTGAGCGCACGCTGGCCGCCCACGGCTGTGTGGCCGCGCCCGGCTTGGTGGATGTGGCCGTGCGCCTGCGCGAGCCGGGTCACGAGCATGAGGGCATGCTGGCCTCGGAGTTGGCCGCAGCGGTAGCCGGTGGTGTGACCAGCCTGGCCTGCCTGCCGGATACCGACCCCGTACTCGACGAACCCGGTCTGGTCGACATGCTGCGTTTTCGTGCCCGCAAGCTGCACGGCGCGCGCGTGTTTCCGATTGGCGCATTGACGCGCGGTCTGGCCGGGCAGGTGCTGACCGAGATGGTGCAGCTGTTCGAAGCCGGTTGTGTTGGGTTCGGGCAGGCCGAGGTGCCGCTGGCCGATACCCAGGTGCTGCAGCGCGCGCTGCAATATGCCGCCAGCTTTGGCTACACCGTGTGGCTGCGTCCGCAGGACATGTATCTGGGCCGGGGCATTGCTGCCAGTGGCGCACTGGCCACGCGCATGGGTTTATCCGGTGTGCCAGTCGCCGCCGAGACGATTGCCCTGCACACGATTTTCGAGCTGGTGCGCAGCACCCGCACCCGCGTCCACCTGTGCCGCATCAGCAGTGCCGCCGGGGTGGAACTGGTGCGCCGCGCCAAGGCCGAAGGCCTGCCGGTGAGCTGCGATGTCAGCATCCACTCGCTGCATCTGACCGACGTGGACATCGGCTACTTCGACAGCCGCGCCCGCCTGACCCCGCCCTTGCGCCAACAGGCCGACCGTGCCGCTTTGCGCGCTGGACTGGCCGACGGCACGGTGGATGTGCTGGTGTCGGACCACACCCCGGTGGGTGCTGATGAAAAAGCCCTGCCTTTCAGCGAGGCGACGCCGGGTGCGACCGGCTTGGAGTTGCTGCTCAGCCTGACCCTGAAATGGGCTGCTGAGGCCAAGCTGTCGCTGCCCCAGGCGCTGGGCGTGGTGACCTACCGCAGTGCGGAATTGCTGGGGGAGTCTGCCCGTGCACACCAGGCCAGCCCCGGCCATCTGGAACTGGGGTGCCAGGCCGATGTGTGCGTGTTTGATCCAGCCGCAGCCTGGCGTGTGAGCCCCCAGCTGCTGCGCAGCCAGGGCAAGCACACCCTGTTCGAGGGCTACGAGCTGCCCGGCCGGGTGCAGCACACCGTGGTGGGCGGGCGCGTGGTGTTCAGTGCCGACCCGGCGACCTGAGTCCCTGCCGTGACGCGTCTGCTGCGGCAACTGCGGGCCGTCTGGCGGATGGTGCGGCTGCTGGCCCATGCGCTGGGCGGTCTGTGGATTGTGCGCATGCGTTTTGGCCGTATGGATGCCGCCCGGCAACAGAAGACGGTGCAGCGCTGGGCGCAACAGCTTGTGCGCATCATGGGCATCGGCTTGGTGCTGCATGGCCGGGCCCAGACCGGGCCGGTGCTTCTGGTGTCCAACCATATCTCCTGGCTGGACATTGTGGTCCTGCACGCAGCGCAGTACTGCCGCTTTGTGTCCAAGTCTGAACTCCAAGCCTGGCCGCTGGTTGGGCCACTGGCCACCGCTGCCGGCACCTTGTACATCGAGCGCGCCAGTGCCCGCGACGCGCTGCGCGTCGTACACCACATGGCAGAGCGCTTGCAGGCAGGCGATGTGCTCGCCGTATTTCCGGAAGGCACCACCGGCGACGGCGTGCACGTACTGCCTTTTCATGCCAATTTGCTACAGGCTGCCATTGCCGCCCAGGTGCCCGCCCAGCCCGTGGGCCTGCGCTTTGTGGACGCCTGGGGGCAGCCCAGCTTTGCCCCCTGCTATGTCGGCGATGACAGCTTTGTCGGCTCGGTCTGGCGCACCCTGTGCGCGTCCGGGCTGGTGGCGCATGTGGCCTTTGGCGCCGCCGATGCGGCGGCGGGGCGCAATCGGCGTGCTTGGGCGGCTGATTTACGGTCGCAGGTCCTTGCGTTGACTGTGCGCAGGGGCTGATTACGCCGCCGCCTGTGGTATGGTTTCCGCTGTTCCCGCTCTGTTTCTTCCTGCCAACTTCAGGTGCCAATCCATGAAATATGTCCTCCCGATCATTTGCCTGGCCGGTTTGCTGCAGTCCTGCGCCCTGCCCACGGGCTCCACGTCCGGCACATCTCCTGAGGCGCCGCCCTCCAAGACTGAAATGATGCTGCGCAGTTCGATTCCTGCGGGCAGCAAATTGAACCAGGCCCAATCCCTCATCATTGGCTCGGGTGACTACTGGGTCGGTCGGGCTGTCATTGAAGTCCCCAAAGACATTGACCGTGATACCTCGCCTGCGTACAGCTTCTTTTTGGAGCAGTACCCCCAACAAGGCTGGACGCTGCTGAGTGCGACCCGTGGCAAAACCAGCATGCTGGTCTTCGCCAAGAAGGACCGTACCGCGACGGTGGAGATCTCGGACACCAACATGATCAATGGTGGCGCGACCGTGGTGTTGACTGTCACCCCCACCGAAGCCTCCTTGCAACCGGTCAAGCAACCCTGATCGCAGCCCGGGCACCTTGCGGTGCCCGGCGCCTGGATTCCATGAACACATCCATCGCATTCATAGGCGGCGGCCAGATGGCCAGCGCCATCATGGGCGGTCTGTTAGCGCGCGGCACACAGCCACAGCAATTGGTGGTGGTGGAACCTTTAGAGGCCGCGCGGGAGCAGCTTCTCACACGATTTGGCGTCCACGCCCACCCGGCATCCGGGGCATTTTTGCAGGATTGCGCTGTGGTGGTGTGGGCGGTCAAACCGCAGACCTTCCGCGACGCCGCAGCACTGACCCAGGCCTTTACCCCTAATGCATTGCATCTGAGCGTGGCTGCCGGCATTCGCAGCGACACCCTGGCGCAGTGGCTGCACAGCGAACGCATCGTGCGGGCCATGCCCAATACCCCGGCATTGGTCGGGCAGGGCATCAGCGGCCTGTTCGCGCGCGGGGCCGTCAGCCCGGCCGACAAGGAGCGCGTGAATGCACTCATGGCGTGCACCGGGGCTGCCATCTGGCTTGACGATGAGGCGCAGATTGACGCAGTCACCGCGCTTTCGGGCTCCGGCCCGGCCTATGTGTTTTTCTTTCTGGAAGCCATGCGCGACGCCGGGCTTGCCATGGGTTTGACGGCGCCGCAGGCTTACCAACTTGCCGTCGCCACTTTCGCCGGAGCGAGTGCCCTGGCCGCGGCCTCGGACGACGCACCGGAAATCCTGCGCCAGCGCGTCACCAGCAAGGGCGGCACCACGTTTGCCGCCATCACGGCGATGGAGTCCAGCGGCATCAAGCCGGCTTTCGAGGCCGCTATGCAAGCCGCCCGCGCCCGGGCAGCGCAAATGGGCGACGAATTCGGCGCTTAAGCCGCGCTGCCTTCAGGGTGCGAGTAGCACTCCGTCTGCGACCAGTGCATCGATCTCCTGCGTGGAATAGTGGAGGCTCTCCAGGAGTGCGCGTCCATGTTCCCCCAGGCGCGGCGGGTTGAGCCGCAAACCCAGGCGCTTGCCGTTCAGTGTGAGCGGCAGCAAAGGTGTGGCGGTGGGTCGCCCGTCGGGCAGGTTCATAGGCGCCAGGCCGCCGGTGGCTTGCAGGTGCGGGTCCTCAAACAGGTGTTGCGGGTCGGTAATGGGCGCAAATGGCAAACCTTCGCGCTCAAAGACCTGCGCCAGCGTGGCGGCGTCCCAGTCGGCCAGGCGGGTGCGCAGCAGCGGCAACATCCAGTCCCGCGCCCGCACCCGGTCGTTATTGGTGCCCAGGCGCGTGTCGGCGAACAGGTCGGCGAAGCCGAAGGCATCGCAAAAAACCCGCCATTGGGTGTCGCCCACCACCGCGAGAAAAATCTGCGCGCCGTTCTTGACGCTGAAGACGTCGTAAATCCCCCAGGGCGAAATGCGCTCGGGCATGGGCGCCGCCGCTTTGCCTGTCACGGCGAACTGCAGCATGTGCTGCGCCACCAGAAAAATATTGTTCTCAAACAGTGCTGCTTGCACCTCCTGCCCACGCCCGGTCTGTGCCCGCTGCATGAGTGCAGCCATCGCGCCCATGGCGCCAAACAGGCCGCCCATGATGTCGTTGACGCTGGAGCCCGCGCGCAAGGGGTCGCCCGGTCTGCCAGTCATATAGGCCAGCCCGCCCATCATCTGGACCACTTCGTCCAGCGCAGTGCGGTGGTCATAGGGGCCGGGCAGAAATCCCTTGTGGCTGACGTAAATCAGGCGCGGATGGATTGCCGACAAGGTGGCGTAATCGAGCCCGAGCTTGTGCATGGTCTCGGTTTTGAAGTTCTCGCTCACGATGTCGGCAGTGGCAATCAGGCGCATCACCACCTCGCGACCGGCGGCGCTGTGCAAGTCCAGCGCCAGGCTCTTTTTGTTGCGGTTGAACAGCGGGTAGAAACCGGCCCCGCTGCCAAGCAGGCGGCGCGTGCTGTCGCCGGTGAGCGGCTCGACTTTGATCACATCCGCGCCCATGTCACCGAGCGCCATTCCGCAGGTCGGACCCATCACCATGTGGGTGAACTCCACGACGCGTATGCCGTCTAAAGGAAGATGCGTGTCGCTTTTCTGGGGCATTGCGTAAGTGCGATGTAATTTGAAACGGCATGATAGTCGGGCACGCCCCATCGACTAAAGTAGACGGTTTTTCGCCTGCTCGGCATGCCGGGCCGGTCGGGCGCACCACGCTTTTGTTTGTTTTGTTGGAAAGTTCCCATGTCTGAAGCCCGCACACGCATCCACCGTCTGGATGTCGCAACCACCCTCCACCAGTTTATTGAGCATGAAGTACTACCGGGAACCGGCATCAAGCCGCGTGCGTTCTGGTCGGGTTTCGATGCCATCGTCGCCGACCTGGCACCGCAAAACGCGGCATTACTGGCCGAGCGCGAGCGCTTGCAAGCCGAGCTGGATGCCTGGCACACCGCCCACCCCGGCCCCATCGCCGATATGGCCGCCTATGCATCATTTTTGAAGCAAATCGGCTACCTGGTTCCGGTTCCCAAAGCTGCGCGCATCACCACCAGAAATGTGGATGCGGAGCTGGCTGTCCAAGCCGGACCGCAACTTGTGGTGCCGGTACTGAATGCCCGCTACGCACTCAACGCTGCCAATGCGCGCTGGGGCAGTTTGTACGACGCGCTCTACGGCACAGATGTGATTCCTGAAGACGGTGGTGCCGGCAAACGCAGCGCCAGCGGTAAAGCCTACAACCCCAAGCGCGGCAAAAAAGTGATCGCCTACGCCCGCCGCGTGCTGGACCGCACGGTGCCACTGCGCGCCGGTTCGCATCGGCATGCGGTGGGCTACAGCGTGCGCGCCGGGCGTCTGGTCGTCAAATTAAAAGACGGCAGCACCAGCGGCTTGCTGGATAAAACGCAGTTTGTCGGATTCCAGGGCACGGCGGCGCACCCATCCTCGGTGCTGCTGCAGCACCATGGACTGCACCTGGATCTGCTGATCAACCGCGATACGCCGATTGGTAAGTCAGACCCTGCTGGTGTGTGTGATCTGGTACTGGAGGCTGCGCTGTCCACCATCCTCGATTTGGAAGACTCCGTGGCTGCAGTGGATGCCGAGGACAAGGTTCACGGCTACCGCAACTGGCTTGGCATTCTGCAAGGCACGTTGACCGAGACCATTACCAAGGGCGACAACAGCTTCACCCGCGGCCTCAACCCGGACCGGGTCTATACCGGCGTGGATGGCAAACCTGTTTCCTTGCATGGCCGGTCTTTGCTGTTCGTGCGCAACGTTGGCCACCTGATGACCAACTCCGCTGTGCGCTATACGGCTGCCGACGGCAGCAGCCATGAAATTCCCGAAGGAATTTTGGACGCCGTGGTCACCACCACGATTGCCCTGCACGATTTGCAGCGCACCAAAAAAGACGCGGCCAAAGGCCTGGTTCGCAACTCGCGCAAGGGTTCGGTCTACATCGTCAAGCCCAAGATGCACGGCCCCGCTGAAGTGGCGTTTGCCGACGCGCTGTTCAGCCGGGTCGAAGCCCTTTTGGGCCTGCCTGCCAGCACGGTCAAGCTGGGCATCATGGACGAGGAGCGCCGCACCAGCGTCAACCTGCAGGCCTGTATTGCGGCTGCGCGCAGCCGGGTCGCATTTATCAATACCGGTTTCCTGGACCGCACCGGGGATGAAATTCACAGCGTCATGCGCGCAGGCCCGGTGGTGCGCAAGGCCGAGATGAAATCCAGCGCCTGGATTGCGGCTTACGAGCGGAACAATGTTCTGGTTGGTCTGGCCTGTGGCTTACGCGGACGCGCCCAGATAGGCAAAGGTATGTGGGCCATGCCCGACCTGATGGCTGCCATGATGAGCCAGAAAATCGCCCACCCCCGTGCGGGAGCCAATACCGCCTGGGTGCCCAGCCCCACCGCCGCGACGCTGCATGCGCTGCACTACCACGAGGTGTTGGTCAGCGACGTGCAAAAGCAGCTGGAGCACATTGACCTGAAGGCCGAACGCGCTGCTTTGTTGACCGGGTTGCTGACGGTACCGGTCTCGCCGCACCGGAATTGGACTGCCACAGAAATACAGCAAGAGTTAGACAACAACGCCCAAGGTATTTTGGGCTACGTGGTGCGCTGGGTGGACCAGGGCGTAGGTTGCTCCAAGGTGCCCGATATCCACAACGTTGGGCTGATGGAAGACCGCGCGACCTTGCGCATCTCCAGCCAGCACATTGCCAACTGGTTACTGCACCGGGTAGTCAGCAAAAAGCAGGTTCAAGAAACGCTGGAGCGCATGGCCATGGTGGTCGACGCCCAAAACGCAGCGGATCCTCTGTACCGCCCCATGGCCCCTGATTTCAAAAAATCGGCCGCTTTCCGCGCCGCCAGTGACCTGGTTTTCAAAGGCCTGACCGAACCCAGCGGTTACACCGAACCTCTGCTGCATGCCTGGCGGATCAAAGTCAAAGCCCGCCGCTAAAAAACAGTACCCCGTGGTACCCCCGAGGGGAATCGAACCCCTATCTAGCGCTTAGGAGGCGCTCGTTCTATCCATTGAACTACGGCGGCGGGAAGCGGGGGATTTTAGG
>CANFHZ010000077.1 GCA_947446885.1 Comamonadaceae bacterium | reverse complement strand
TTTTACATCGGCTCCATCTTGGCTTCGTGGTCGCAAGGCTTCATGCTCGGTCAACTCATCACCGGCTTCAAGCAGGATGCGGCGGGCTATGGGTTCAGCGCGCTCATCGGGTTGTGCCTGGTATTTGCCTACCGGCTACTAGGGGCTGGCTGGCTGATCATGAAAACCGAAGGCGCGTTGCAATTGCGCGCCGTGGCCTGGGCTCAAGGCAGCTTATGGCTCACCGCCGCAGGCGTGGTCGCCATTTCGGTAGCGACACCGTGGGTGAGTCCCCGCATCTTTGACAAATGGTTCAGCTTCCCGAACGTGCTCATGCTGCTGCCCATCCCCGCGATGACCTTGGCCTTGCTCCTGATCATCCAACGCAGCTTGTCCCGTTTGCCTATCCGTTTTGCACAAGGCAACCAGTACGGCGCGGGCGTGCCCTTCGCCTGCACCGTGGGCGTGTTCCTGCTGTCCTTCTACGGCCTGGCGTACAGCTTGTTTCCCTGGCTGGTAATTGATCAACTCAACATCTGGCAAGCCGCCAGCGCACCCGAGGCTTTGCTGGTGATCTTCTATGGCGTGGTGGTAGTCCTGCCGGTGATCATCGGCTACACCGTTTTCGCCTACCGGGTGTTTTGGGGCAAGTCCACCCAGCTACGCTATTAAGGTTGGAACGCTTGTCGCGCGATAGCGTGAATTCCGGCACCGCTGGTGCCGGAATGGCCGGGATTACTTCGCCAGCGCTTCGATAGCGATATCAATACGCACATCGTCACCCACGTAGGGCGCGTACTTGCCGGCGTTGAACTCGGTGCGCTTGATGGTGACAAAGGCATTGGCACCCAGGGCCGGCACTTTCATCATGGGGTGCGGCACGGCCTGAAACGAGGTAACGGTCAAGGTCACTGGCTTGCTCACACCTTTGATGGTGAGTTGGCCTTCGATGGATGCGGGCTTGTCGCCCTCAAACACCACCTTGCTGGACTTGAAGGTGGCTTTGGGGAACTTGGCGGTATCCAGAAAGTCTTCACCCTGGATGTGGCCATTGAAGTCTGTGGAACCCGTATTCACTGTCTTCATGTCAATGACGATGTCGACGGATCCGGACTTTGCCTGGGCGTCATACACCACGGTTCCGGTGGTGTTACTGAAGCTGCTGAGTTGGGTCGAAAAACCCAGGTGTGAATACGAAAAGCGCGGAAATGTGTGCGAGCTGTCCACCGTGTAGCTGACCGGCGCAGCCAGCGCCGATCCGGCTGCCAAGGTGACCAAGGCCAGTGCGGCGCTGAGTTGTTTCATTGATTGCATAAAGATACTCCTGTTAAAAAAACGTTATTTGCCGGTAGCGGCGTTGAAAGCGGTGAGTTGGAAATTCACCTGGATGTCGTTGGCGACCACATCAAACTTGGACCACATGCCTTCGCCAATGGCGAAGTCGGCCCGCTGCATCGTGAAGCTGCCGCTGAGCACGCTGGACTTGCCCTGCGGGCTGAGTTTGACCGCAGATTTGATGTCCCGGCTGCGGCCCTTGATGCTCAGCGTGCCCAGCACCTCGTATTGGTTCGGGGCGGTCTGTTTGACCTGTTTGGACTGGAAAACGGCTTTCGGAAACGCGGCGGTATTGAACCAGGATTTGCCCACGACCTCCTGATCCGCCTCGCCCGAACCGGCATCAACGCTGGACAGATCCACTTCGATGGTGGCCTTGGCCTGCTCGGGTTTGGCAGGGTCAAAACTCAGCGCCGCAGTGAACTTGGCAAAGTGGCCGTCCATGGCCACGCCCATTTGCTTGAAGGTAAAGCCGATCTTGCTCTTGTCAAGCTGAACAGCATCCAGCGTGGCGGCGTACACAGCCTGCGCTGGCAGGGCTATGGCCATTGCGCAGGCCAGTGCCGCCATGGGTCTGCGCAGGGTTGTAAAAAATGGGTTCACGGCGTCCTCCTTACGTTTTGGTTTGAAAGCGGGTGGGCAACATCCGGCGCAGGATGTCATCCTTGAAATACCAGTGGTGCATCAGCGCTGCGGCAGCGTGGATTGCAAGCATTGCCAGCAGACCGATATTGAGCGCCGAATGCAATTCCGCAAGCTGCTTGCCAAGCTCCTTGTCTTTGGCCAATAAATCGGGCAGCGGCAAGACGCCGAACCAGACCGTCTGCACGCCTTTGGCTGAACTCATCAACCAGCCGCTCAGCGGAATGAGCAGCATCAAGCCATAGAGCGCCAGGTGCCCGCCATGGGCCAGCAGCTGCTGCAGCCCGGACATGCTCAGCGGGTAGGCCGGTGGACGGTGTGTGATGCGCCAGGCCAGACGCAGCCAGACCAAGATAAAAACCGTGATCCCGCCCCATTTATGCCAGGAGTAGTACTGCAGTTTTTCCGGCGAAAGCGGCAGATCGGACATGAAAAAGCCCAAGGCCAGCAGGCCAAAGATCATGAGCGCCATCAGCCAATGCAGGCCTTTTGCGGTTGCGGTGTAGTGGGAATTCATAGCGAGTGTTCAATGAAAGCTGTAACCGTCCATGGCGATCACGTAATCGCTGATGCCACGGTAAAAAGCCTGGGGTTGCGCGTCAGCACCGGCAGCGCCCAAGGCCGTGAACAGGGGCAGCAAATGGTCTTCGCTGGGATGGGCGCGGGCGCCGCTTGGGCTGGTCTCGCGGTAGCTTAACAGGGCTGCAATATTTTTTTCCACCATATTCTGCTCGACCCAGTCGGCAAAGCCCTGCACATAGCCCGGCGTCTGGCCACCGGCCATGCGCGCCATCTGGTAGTCGCGCAGGTTATGGGTCACGTTGCCGGAGCCAATGACCACCAAGCCTTGTTGCGCCAATGCCGCCAGCGCCTGCCCGACGCGGTAGGCGTGGGCTGGCCCCAGATGGGTCTGTACCGACAAAGGAACCACCGGAACATCGGCGTGCGGGAACATCTGGCGCAGCGGAATCCAGGCGCCATGGTCCAGCCCGCGTTGCGCGTCCTGCTGCACCGCCAAACCCTGGTCTTGCAGGGCATGGACCACCTGCTGAGCGGCTTCGGGGCAGCCCGTGGCGGGGTAGCGGATGTCGTACAGCCGGGGGTCGAAACCACCAAAGTCGTATAGGGTCTCCAGCTGGGTCGCAAAACCCACGGTGGGCACGGCAGTCTCCCAGTGGGGGCTCACGATCACGATGGCGCGCGGCGTGGGCATGGTGCGCGCCAGTTGCTCCATGGCGGCTCCCGCCGCGCCGGGATGCAGGGCGAAGGTGGGCGCCCCGTGGGGGACAAAAAGGACGTTGCGGGCGGTGTGCATGGTGGTTCTGCTGTGGCTGGAGTTGAATGTAGGTGGCTTTTACAAACAGAAAAAGACATAAATGGAGATTTATCTGTTGCACAATCAGCAACAATGGACAAACTCAATGCCATGGAAATCTTTGTGCGGGTGGCCGAATCCGGCAGCTTCACCGCCGTGGCCGACCAGATGCAAGTGGCCCGTTCGGTGGTCACACGGCACATCGCGGCGCTGGAGAAGCACCTTGCCGCCAAGCTCATTACCCGCAGCACGCGCAGCCTGACCCTGACCGCCGCCGGCGCGGCCTACCTGGAGAAATGCCGGGTCATCCTCAACCTGGTGGACGCGGCGGAATCCAGCCTGGGCGAAGAAAAAGCGGTCCCGCGCGGGCGCATCCGGCTGGCGCTTCCGCTGAGTTTCGGGCTGGAACGTCTCATGCCTGTGCTGCTGGACTTTGCCCAGGCGCAGCCGCATGTGGAGCTGCTGCTGAACTTTTCCGACCAACGCTCCAACCTGATTGAGCAGGGCATTGATCTCGCCGTGCGCATCACCGCCGACCTGCAACCCGGGGACATCGTGCGCAAGCTCGGGGAGTGCCGCCTGCTCACCACGGCAGCCCCTGCGTACCTGGCGCTGCACGGCGAGCCGCAGCACCCCGCGCAGCTGCAACACCATGAATGCCTGGTCTATTCCATGACCACCAGCACCAGCCACTGGACCTACCAGGTAGACGGGAAATTGCAATCCGTTGCGGTGCGCGGCCGCCTGACAGCCGACAACGGGCTGGCCTTGCTGCAAGCCAGCGCGCGCGGCATGGGCATCTGCCTGCAGCCCGATTTTTTAGCCAATGCCTTTGTGGCCCGGCACGAGACCGTCGAAATCCTGCATGCATTTGCCCCGCCTGCCCTGGGGATTTACGCCGTTCTGCCCAGCAACCGCTACATCCCGCACCGAGTTGGCGTGCTGATGGACCACCTGGCCCGGGCCTTGCGCACCGATCTCGTGCACACTAGCCCCACGGCAAACGCTTCTTGAATACAGGAAGTAAGCCCCTACCTACGGGGCGGACGTCTACGCTGCCCCGCCTCAGCATTCCCTCCCTTTTTCACACTTCACCATTGGATACCCATGCTTTTTGACGCTTACACCTCTCCCGCTCTCACGCTCTCCAACCGCACTGTCATGTCCCCCATGACGCGCAACCGGGCGGTCGACAACAACACCCCCAACGCCCTTATGGCCCGCTATTACGAGCAGCGCGCGTCTGCTGGTCTGATCGTCACCGAGGGCACCTCCCCCTCACCCAACGGCCTGGGCTATCCCCGCATTCCCGGCCTGTTCAACCAGGACCATGTCAAGGCGTGGAAGGTGGTGACGCAGGCCGTACACGCCAAAGGTGGAAAAATCGTTGTCCAGTTAATGCATTGCGGCCGGGTGGCTTCCGCAGAAAACCTGCCTGCCGGGGCCAAAGCAGTCGGACCTGGCAGCGCTACGCTGGAAGGTGAGATCTACACCGACACCAAAGGCATGCAGCCGCATGCTCAGCCCCATGCCATGGCTCAAGCCGACGTGGGCGCTGCGGTGGCGGAGTTTGCGCACGCCGCCAAGCTGGCGGTCGAAGCCGGATTCGATGGCGTCGAGCTGCACGCTGCCAATGGCTACCTGATCGAGCAGTTTTTGAATGCCAACGTCAACACCCGCACCGACGCTTACGGCGGCAGCGCCGCCAACCGCAACCGTTTTGCGCTGGAGGTGGCACGCGCCACGGTTGCGGCGATCGGAGCGCAGCGTGTGGGCATCCGCCTCTCGCCCTACGGCGTCTTCAACGGAACCGGCGGCTTCCCTGATGTCGACGGGCAATACGAAGCCCTGGTGAAAGAACTCTCCGCCATGGGTCTGCTGTATGTGCACGTGCTGGACCATTCCGCCATGGGCGCACCCGCAGTACCGGCCACGCTCAAGGCTGCGCTGCGGGCCGCTTTCAGCGGAACCTTCATCCTGGCCGGTGGTTTCGACCGCAACAGCGCTGAAGCGGCGCTTGCAGCCGGACAGGCGGACTTGATTGCCTTCGGTCGTCCCTTCCTCTGCAACCCGGATCTGGTGGCGCGCATGCATGCGGGCGCAGCCATGAACGCCCCCGACATGGGGACCTTCTACACACCGGGTGAAAAAGGCTACACCGACTACCCCGCGCTGACTGCCTGAGCGGCTGTCAGGACCCGCATGGCTTGCGTGGCTTGAGCGGTCCGCCGCCAGTCCACCAGTGCCAGGGGTTCAGGTGGGCGCAGGTGGTGCGGAAGCCGGGTTCAGCTTGTCCTCGGTGCGGGTGTCGAAGTCACCCGCATCGTGGCGCTCATGGAGCTGCTGCTCCAACGGCCCGACCACCCGGTTGACCATGCGCCCCCGCTGCACGGCCGGGCGCTCACCCACCGCATCGGCCCAGCGAATCACGTGGGTGTATGCCTCAACCTGCAGGAATTCACCAGCGCCATAGGTCTGGCCCTTGACCATGGCGCCGTACCAAGGCCAGATGGCCATATCGGCCACCGTGTAGGTGTCGCCCGCAATGAAGGGAGTGTCAGCCAGCCGCCGGTCCAGCACATCGAGCTGGCGCTTGACCTCCATCGCAAAGCGGTTGATCGCGTATTCAATTTTGGTCGGGGCGTAGGCATAAAAATGCCCGAATCCACCCCCCAAATACGGCGCGCTACCCATTTGCCAGAACAACCACGACAGGCACTCCGCGCGCGGTGCCGCTTCGGTGGGCAAAAAGGCCCCAAATTTCTCAGCCAGGTACATCAAAATCGCACCGGACTCAAACACCCGCACCGGAGCGGGGCCGCTGCAGTCCAGCAAGGCAGGGATCTTGGAGTTCGGGTTGACGCCGACAAAGCCGCTGCTGAATTGATCGCCCTCCAGGATGCGGATGAGCCAGGCGTCGTACTCGGCCCCGCTATGGCCCTGCGCCAGCAGCTCCTCCAGCATGATGGTCACTTTGACGCCATTGGGCGTGCCCAGCGAATACAGCTGCAGCGGATGCGTGCCGCGCGGCAAATCCTTGTCGTGGGTTGCCCCGGCAACCGGCCGGTTGATGCTGGCAAAGCGCCCGCCGCTGGCCTGATCCCAGGTCCAGACTTCAGGAGGAACGTAGGGTGTGTGTGCGTGGTTGTCGGTCATACAGTCGGGGGCATCAGGCCAAGGTAAAGCCGTCGTGGCTGAAGGGTGTACGGCGTACCCGGACACCGCTGGCTGCGGCAATGGCATTGGCCAGCGCCGGGGTAATCGGTGCATAAGGGGGCTCGCCCATGCCGCCCCAGACCTCGCCGCCGCTGGGCACCAGCACCGAGGTGATCCGGGGCGTCTGGCGCAACTGCATGAGCGGGTAATCCGACACATTGCTTTGCACCACGCGCCCGTCCTGGATCGTGATTTCATGCATGAACGCAGTGGTCATCGCAAACACCACATTGCCTTCAATTTGCGCACGCGCCGAGTCGCTATTCGCCACCTGGCCGGGGTCAACCGCCACGGTGATGCGGTGCACCGTCACGGCCTTCTGCGGATTCACCGAGAGTTCGACCACGCAGGCAGCAAAACTTCCGTAGGCGTCTTGCACCGCCAAACCCTGGAAGCGCCCCGGCGCCAGTTTGGCACCCCAGTTGGCCGCTTGGGCCGCAGCCTCCAGCACGCGCCGGTCACGCCCGCCCGCAGGCAGCATGCCCAGGCGTCCTGTGAGCGGATCTTTGCCGGCTGCAATCAGCACTTCGTCCAGAAAACTCTCGCGGGCAAACGGGTTGTGCGCGTGGTACACCGAACGCCAGAAACCCACCGGTACATTGATCTGCGCCACGGTATGGCGGATGTCGAGGTGGGCAACCGCGTAAGGCATGTCATGGAAGGACTCCGCCGCCTGCCAGTCCTGCCCATTCTTCAAAGATTCAGGCCGGACCTTTTGCAAGATCGACTGCGAAGCCAGGCGCGCCTGCCAAGCCAGCACCTGGCCGCTGGCATCCAGGACCGCGCGCTGCCGGTACAGCGCCGCAGGGCGGTAAAAACCGTGCTGCATATCTTCCTCGCGCGACCACAGCAATTTGACCGGCGTACCCGCCAGCGCTTTGGCAATCAGCACCGCCTGGCGCACAAAGTCTTGCGAGGCACCGCGCCGCCCGTACCCGCCGCCCAGGTAGGGCCTGTGCACGGTCACGCTCTGCAAAGGCAGGTTCAGCGTCCGCGCCGCTTCGGCCTGGGTGGCTTCCGCGTTTTGCGTAGGCGCCCAGACCTGCGCCTGCCCGCCGTCGACAAGCGCCGTGCAGTTTTGCGGCTCCAGGGTGAAATGGTTGGCGTAGGGGGTGAAATATTCGGCCTCAAGCTTGCGGTGGCCTGCCGTGTCGGCCTGGTCCCAAACCGCAGCAAATTCACCCTCCGTACGCAGGGGCCGGGCCTGCGCCACACCGGTTTGCAAGGTCTGCGCGATGGCCGCATCGTTGAGCGCCTCGCCACCCGCGTAATCCCAATCCACCTTGAGCGATTTCAGCGCCTGCTGGGCACGCCACCAGTTGTCCGCCACCACCGCAACAAAGTCGGGCCCCGCCACAAGCTTCTTTACGCCACGGCGGTTCGCCACAGCGGATGCGTCAAAGGATCGCGGCGACCCGCCAAACACCGGGCACTGCATCAAGGCCGCATACAGCATGCCCGGCAGCCGCACATCAATACCGTAGACCGCACTGCCGTCGCACTTGGCCGGAATGTCCAGCCGCTTGACGGGTTTGCCAATCAGGCTCCACTGCTGCGGTGTTTTCAAGACCACGTCCGTGGGAACCGGCTGGCGCGCCGCATCCTGCGCCAAAGCGCCGTAGGTCAGGCGGCGCTTGCTGGCCGGATGCGTGACCGCCCCCTGTTTAGCCACCACCTCGGCAACGGGCACGCCCCAGCGCTGCGCGGCGGCGGCCTTGAGCATCTCGCGCGCTGCGGCTCCCGCCTGGCGCATCAGCAGCTGGGAACCACGCGTACCCCGGCTGCCACCCGTCGCGAAGGTGACATACACCTTGTTGCGCGCCAGGTGCTCGTTGACCGAGGCGAATTCCATGCGCACGTCTTCCCAGCGGCATTCGAGTTCTTCGGCCAGCATCATGGGCAGGCTGGTGCTGGTTCCCTGGCCCATTTCGGCGCGGGCTACTTCGCACACCACCTGGTTATCGGGGGTGATGCGGATCCAGGCGTTGATGTCAGCGGCGCCGCCATGCGGGCCGTCGGTAGCGAGTTTGTCGGCTGCTGCCGGGGGCAGGTAAAAGCCCAGGCTCAGGCCTGCGCCTGCCGCCGCCGTGGCATGCATGAAATGGCGGCGGGACAGGGCAGCCGTCACCTTGGGAGTGGACTGGGTGGGCATGTCAACGTTCCTCACAGCCGGGCCGCGGCTTTAATGGCAGCTTTGATGCGCGGGTAGGTCCCGCAGCGGCACAGATTGGTGATGGCAGCGTCAATGTCCGCATCGCTGGGCCGGGGTTTGCGCGCCAGCAATGCGGTGGCCGCCATCAACATGCCGGACTGGCAGTACCCGCACTGCGGCACCTGCTTTTCAATCCAGGCTTTTTGCAAAGCCGATTTGCCGCCCAGACCCTCAATGGTGGTGACTTTGCGCCCCACCGCCGTTCCAACTGGCACGCTGCAGGAGCGCACTGCTTCGCCATCGAGCAGCACCGTGCATGCGCCGCACTGGGCGATGCCACAGCCGAACTTGGTGCCGGTCAGACCGGCCTCATCACGAATCGCCCACAGCAGTGGCATTTCTGCCTCGATGTCGAGGGCTACTTTTTTACCGTTCAATGTGAGTTGCATATCCCGACTTTTTGCGTTGTTCGTTTCATTGTCCACCATACGCGTGTCCGGATGTGCACGCAGGCGTGCGGGTTTTCCACCGGCGCGGTGTTGAGCCTCTCGGGCCGGCGCTGCAGCTGCCGGGCTGCGCTACAGTTCCCCGCGCATGCCCGGCGCAACATGGCACATCGACCGCCGTGGCATGCCTGATCCCGCCAAACCCTCACACCCCTTGGCAAGCCCAGGGTATCCGGAGTACCTGCATGACGCCCCCAACTGGCCACACGATGCCACAGCACCCATCCCGCCCCGCTCTGCCGCTGGGACTGTTTGACGCCTGCCGCGCCATCGCGGCGGGCACGCTTTCGGCGCAGGACTATGCCCGCCAGTGCGCTGCCATCACCGACCAGCTGGAGCCTGCGCTGCACGCATTTGTGACGCGCCTGCCGACTCCCGAACTGCTGGCTGTGCAGGCCACCGGCCCTTGGGCGGGCATCCCGGTGGCGGTCAAGGACTTGATCGACACCGCCCAATTTGTCACCACCTACGGCTCACCGATCTACGCAGCACACAGGCCCGCGCGGGATGCCCGCATCGTGGCTGCCCTACGGCAACTGGGCGCGGTGGTGTGTGGCAAAACTGTGACCACCGAATTCGCCTGGCGCCAGAACGGCCCTACCGTCAACCCCATTCACCCGGAACACACCCCCGGCGGGTCGTCCAGCGGCTCGGCGGCGGCCGTGGCCACGGGCATGGTGCCGCTGGCCGTGGGCACACAGACCTACGGCTCGGTCATCCGCCCTGCCGCGTACTGCGGCGTGGTGGGCTTGAAAGCCAGTTTCGGGGCGGTGCCACGCCAGGGCGCGTTCCCGGTCTCCGGCGCGTTGGACCATGTGGGCTTTCTGGCCCGCAGCGTCAACGATGTCGCCCTGGCCTTCAACCTGCTGCGCAACCAGACGACCGAAGAGCCCGGCAGCGTGGTCGTGCCCGCCGTTCCGATGGACAGCCAAACCGGTCTGCGGCCCCATGGTCCCGTGGGCTTGGCCTGGTTGCAAACGCCTTTTGATGACCGCGTCAGCGCCGAGCAAACCCAGGCCATGCAGCAGGCCGTGGACCGGCTGCGCGCAGCGGGCGCCGTGGTGCAAACCCATACCCTGCCCCAGGCCTACTGGGATGCGCTGCAGGCCATGGACTGTCTGGTTCAGTCGGAAGGTGGGCAGGTTCACCAGCAGCATGTCGCCCAGCACCCCGATTTGTGCAGCGTGCACATCCACGAGATGGTGGCCAAAGGCAGCGCCCGCACCGCGTCGGAATACCGCAGCGCCCTTGCTGTGCAGCAGCACTTGCGTGCCGATTCAAGGGCACAACTCCAGGGCTTTGACGCGGTGCTGACAGTGCCCGCCACGGGTGAAGCCCCGCACGGGCTGGGCTTCACCGGCGACCCGCTGTTTTGCGCGCTGTGGAGCTTTTTGGGCCTGCCTGCCATCACGCTGCCGGTGGCCCGCTCGCCACGCGGCCTGCCCCTGGGCCTGCAACTGGTCGCACCCTTTGGCCAGGACGGGCATCTGCTGCGCACGGCGCGCTGGGTTGAAGATACGCTGGCAGACCCCACTCCATTGCTGTCGTAAAAAAGGCGGAGAATCCGGCGGCGCTTGCTTGGCGCTCCTATAACCGTTGGATACCGACCGGGGAATGAACACCCCGGCAATCACTGCATGCAAGACATCGCGAATATCGCCTGGGCCGTATACCGGCACAGCCTGAATCAGCCCGAAGCCCCCGCCCTGGTTTTCCAGGGAGAAAGCACCAGCTATGCGGGCTTGGCGCAGGCGGCAGCGTGCCTGGCCCAGGGTTTGCAGACCGCGCCCGCATGGCCATCCAAGCGGCCGGGACCTCCGCGTGTGGGCATTCTGGGTTCGCGCAGCCGGGACGCACTGACAGCCATGCTCGGCGCGTGCTGGGCGGGGGCCACCTATGTCCCCATCGGCCTGAAGCTGCCCCAGGACCGCATGCTGGCCATCCTGGCGCAGTGCCAACTCGACGCGCTGATCGTGGCGGGCGACGCCGCCAAACTCCTCACCCCCGAACTGCTGCAGGCCTGCCCGCCGCTGGTGGTGTGCCAGGGCGCTGCAAACGCGCCGGGCGCGCTGCGTGAACATCCCGCGGGGCAGATCATGCAAGCCTGCAAGCTGCCCGCAGTCGAGATCACCGCACCCCCTGCCATGGCCGCGGACGATCCCGCCTACATCATCTTCACCTCTGGCACCACCGGCCTGCCCAAAGGCGTGATGGTCTCGGTGGCATCGGCGCGGCACTACGCCGCATCGATCACGCGCACGCTGGAGTTGCGCGCCAGCGACCGGGCGCTGGAGACCTGCGAGCTGGGCTTTGATTTTTCGGTACACAACATGTATGCCACCTGGGAAGCCGGTGCCAGCCTGTACCTGCTGCCAGCCACGCAGGTGATGAACGCCGTTCAATTCGCCCGCGACAAGGCCTTGACGGTGTGGAATTCAGTGCCCTCGCTGGCCGGGATGCTGGCGCAGCTCAAGACCCTGGCACCGGGCAGTCTGCCCGCGCTGCGCCTGACCGTGTTCGGCGGCGAACAGTTGCCTGCGAGCACCGTGCAGACCTGGCGCGCGGCGGCTGCGCACCGCGCCATCGTTAACTTGTATGGCCCCACCGAAGCCACGGTGTTTTGCATGATCCAGCGCGAGCCCTTTGTGGTCACCGAGGGGCGCGGCGTGGTCGCCATCGGCCAGGTGCTGCCGGGTTGCACTGCCGCCGTAGTCGATGAGCAGGGGCAGCCTGTCCCCGATGGACACACCGGCGAGCTCGCGATTGGCGGAGTGCAGCTGGCGCTGGGATACCTGGACGCACCGGAACTGACCGCGCAGCGTTTTCCGGTGCGCAACGGCACCCGCTGGTACCACAGCGGCGACCTGGCCATGCGCGATGCGGCCGGCGTATTCCACTGCCTGGGGCGGATCGACAACCAGGTCAAGATCATGGGCTACCGGGTGGAGCTGGAAGAAATCGAAACGCATTTGCGCAGCGCCAGCGGTGTCGATCTGGTGGCCGCCGTGGCCTGGCCGGTAGTGGACGGCATTGCCAGAGGCAGCGTCGGTTTTGTGGCGCGGACCGGAACCCAGCCGGTCGACCAGGCCACTGTGATTACCCGCATGCGGGATAGCCTGCCGGCTTATATGGTGCCCAACCGCATCCTGTCGCTGGATACGGTGCCCCTGAACACCAGCGGCAAAGTGGACCGGCGCGCGCTGCTGGCCGCGCTGCAAGCCGAAACCGTATGAGCACCGTGGCAGCGGCACACCCGGCACCGGTCGGCCGCCCCGCGCAGGGCGACCCGGTGCGCCGGTGGCTTGGCGTGGAACAGTCGCCGCGCGTGGTGGCATTTGCCCAAACCTTTACCGGCAGGGCCTTCCTGTATGCCATTGCTTTTATCGCCACCCTCCCGCTGCTCAGCGTGTGGGCTGCGGCGCTTTCGGTGGCAGCGGCCTGGGCGGCGACGCAATTTGCCGATCAGCGGGTCCGGATCCTGTTGGCCGCCAGTTGGGGCTTGACCTTGTTCGAAGCAGTCCGCGACGACAACGACTTCGCCGAAAAAATCGGCTACGTGGTCGAGCAGGAACATTGGACGCAGCTGAGCGCCGAAGCACTGGCCGCCGGTGCGCTGCTGGTTCTGATGGCCGGGCTGTGGCTGGCCATGCAATTCGTGATCCGCCATCCTGCCTGCCTGCTGGCCCGGCGGCCGTTTGTCTGCATGCTTGGCGCGGAGGCGGCCTTGCTGGTGCTTTCTGCGCCGCAGGTGGACCACGGCCTGCTGCGCGTGCTGGTGTGGTCTCTGCTGGTGGTGTTCACACCCTTTGTCTGGTTTTTTCCGCTGGCCATTGCCGACCTGCGCGCACGCGC
>CANFHZ010000076.1 GCA_947446885.1 Comamonadaceae bacterium | reverse complement strand
TCACGGTGCAGTTCCCGGAAGAAAAAACGCCTATCTCTCCGCGTTTTCGCGGATTGCACGCGCTGCGCCGCTATGACAACGGCGAAGAACGCTGTATTGCCTGCAAGCTGTGCGAAGCGGTATGCCCGGCCATGGCGATCACCATTGAGTCGGATGTGCGTGAGGACGGTTCGCGCCGCACCACCCGCTACGACATCGACCTGACCAAATGCATTTTTTGCGGTTTTTGTGAAGAAAGCTGCCCGGTGGACTCGATTGTGGAAACCCACATTCTGGAATACCACGGCGAAAAGCGTGGCGACCTCTACTTCACCAAAGACATGCTGCTGGCAGTGGGCGACCGCTACGAAGCCGATATCGCGCGGGCCAAGCAGGCCGATGCCAAATACCGCTAGCACATTGCCCGAAAGTTGTCTGCTATGAGTACCACCACCGGTTTGTTCTACCTGTTTTCGGCAGTGCTGCTGTTTGCAGCATTCCGTGTGATCACTGCGCGCAACCCGGTGCATGCGGCCCTGTACCTGGTGCTGACGTTTTTCCAGGGCGCCATGGTCTGGATGCTGCTCGGCGCGGAGTTCCTGTCGATTACGCTGGTGCTGGTCTATGTGGGCGCGGTGATGGTGCTGTTTTTGTTCGTGGTGATGATGATGGACATCAACGTGGAGAAGCTGCGTGACGGCTTCTGGACCCATTTCCCATTGATTGCCCTCATCGGCGTGGTGATCGCGCTCGAAATGTCTACAGTGCTGATGGGGGGCTTCCGCATTGCCGCACCGCTGCCCGATCCCGCCGCCGATGCCCCCAATACCTTGCAGCTCGGCAAGCTGCTGTATTCAGAATACCTGTATCCGGTGGAGATTGCGGCAGCCATTTTGCTGGTCGCCATGATCGCGGCGATTGCCCTTACGCTGCGAGCCCGCAAAGACAGCAAGTATGTGAGCCCGGGAGAGCAGGTGCGGGTGCGTGCCGCCGACCGCCTAACGGTGCTCAAAATGGACGCAAGCCACGTCGATGCTGCACCGGTGGAGCCGCCCGCTCCCGAGGCCGCCGTGGCCGATACCGTGCCAGGAGCCAAGCCATGACGATTACCCTGGGGCACTTTTTATCCTTGGGCGCGGTGCTGTTCGCGCTCTCCATCGTCGGAATTTTCATGAACCGACGCAACCTCATCGTATTGCTGATGGCGATTGAGTTGATGCTTTTGGCCGTCAACACGAATTTCGTGGCTTTTTCCCACTATCTGAACGACATGAACGGCCAGATTTTCGTGTTCTTCATTCTCACGGTGGCCGCAGCGGAATCCGCTATTGGTCTGGCGATACTGGTGCTCTTGTTCCGCAACAAGTCCAGCATCAGCGTGGACGAACTCAATACCCTCAAGGGCTGATCCGATGAGCCAAACCTTGTCCTCCACGGCACTGCTGGCCGTCCCACTGGCTCCGCTGGCTGGTGCCTTGCTGGCCGGCGTCCTTGGAACCCGTTTTGGTGGCAACCGCATCGGTCGCCGTACCACGCACAGCCTGGCTATCCTGGGAGTACTGATTTCCTTCATCCTCTCAGCCCTGACCCTACACAGCGTGGCCACAGAAGGCGCGCGCTTCAACGAGACTATTTACCCGTGGATGCAGGTGGGTGGCCTCAAGATGGAAGTGGGCTTTCTGGTTGACGGCCTGACCGCCATGATGATGTGCGTGGTCACTTTTGTGTCGCTGATGGTTCACATCTACACCATCGGCTACATGGAGGACGACGAGGGCTACAACCGCTTTTTTGCCTACATCTCGCTGTTCACTTTCGCCATGCTGATGCTGGTGATGAGCAACAACTTTCTGCAGTTGTTCTTCGGCTGGGAAGCGGTGGGCCTGGTGTCCTACCTGCTGATCGGGTTCTGGTTCAACAAACCCACGGCCATCTTCGCCAACATGAAAGCCTTTTTGGTTAACCGCGTGGGCGATTTTGGCTTCATCCTGGGCATCGGCTTGATTGCTGCTTACACCGGCAGCCTGAATTACACCGAGGTGTTTGCGCAAGCCCAGGATCTGGTGGTGCAAACATTGCCCGGCACCGACTGGTCGCTGGTAACGGTGGTTTGTATTTGTTTGTTTATCGGGGCGATGGGCAAATCGGCCCAGTTCCCGCTGCACGTCTGGCTGCCTGATTCCATGGAAGGTCCAACGCCTATTTCTGCGCTGATTCACGCCGCCACCATGGTGACCGCGGGTATCTTCATGGTTTCGCGCATGTCGGGCTTGTTCGAGCTATCCGATACGGCGCTGAATCTGGTGTTGGTGGTCGGAGCCATCACGGCGCTGTTTATGGGCTTTCTGGGCATCATCCAAAACGACATCAAACGGGTGGTGGCGTATTCCACGCTTTCGCAACTGGGCTACATGACCGTGGCCCTGGGCGCGTCCGCCTACTCGGTGGCCTTGTTCCACCTGATGACCCATGCCTTCTTCAAAGCGTTGCTGTTTTTGGGTGCCGGATCCGTCATCATGGGTATGCACCACAACCAGGACATCCGCTGGATGGGTGGTGTTCGCAAGTACATGCCGATCACCTGGATGACGTCACTCCTAGGTTCGCTGGCGCTGATCGGCACGCCTTTGTTCTCCGGTTTTTACTCCAAGGACAGCATCATCGAAGCGGTGGCCGAGAGCCACTTGCCGGCCGCCGGGTTCGCCAGTTTTGCCGTGCTGGCGGGCGTTTTTGTCACCGCTTTTTATTCGTTCCGCATGTACTTTTTGGTGTTCCACGGTGCTGAGCGCTACGACCAGAACCCTGACAGCCACTCGGCGGACCATGGACACGGGCACCACGGCTCCCATGCGCCGCACGAGTCGCCCTGGGTGGTGACCTTGCCGCTGGTGTTGCTGGCCATTCCGTCGGTGGTCATTGGCTACATGGCGATAGAGCCACTGCTTTTTGGTGATTTTCTGGCGGATGCAATCCACGTCGACGGCCAAACCCACCACGCCATGCATGGGCTGGAGGAGGCCTTCCACGGCCCCTTGGCAATGGCTTTGCACGCGCTGACGACCATGCCTTTCGCACTGGCGTTTGCAGGTGTGGCCGCGGCCTGGTACATGTACATGGTGAACCCTGCGCTGCCGCGTGCCATCGGTGCGACTTTGCGGCCTCTGGTTGTGATCCTGGAGAACAAGTACTACCTCGACTGGTTCAATGAGAACGTCCTGGCCCGGGGTGCGCGTGTGCTGGGTACGGCCTTCTGGCAGGGCGGTGACCGGCGTGTCATCGACGGTTTTGTGGTGAACGGTTCCTGGAAGACCGTCGCCGTGCTGGCCGGATGGGTGCGGCGCGCGCAGTCGGGCTACCTGTACCACTACGCGCTGGTCATGGCGCTGGGACTTTTTGTGCTGCTGACGGTCTCGCTGTGGCACGGGCCGCTTGCGTTGATGCTGCGTGCCACGATGGCGTGGTTCCCATTTTTCTGGAATTAAGGAAGCTGCCAATGGGACTTTTGAGCCTTGCCATCTGGACACCGATAGCCTTCGGGCTGGTCTTGCTGGCTTTCGGGCGGGACGATCAGGTGTACACCACCCGCTGGATCGCATTGGTCGGCGCGCTGGTGAGTTTTCTGTTCACATTGCCGATTTACGCCCAGTTTGATAACGCCAGCGCGGCCATGCAGTTCTCTGAGAACCTGCCTTGGATCGAGCGTTTCAATGTCAACTACCACTTGGGTGTGGATGGGATTTCGCTGTGGTTTGTGGTGCTGACGGCCTTCATTAACCTGGTCGTGGTCATTGCCAGCTGGGAGTCGATCACGGCCAAGGTTCAGCAATACATGGCAGCTTTCCTGATTTTGTCAGGCTTGATGATCGGCGTGTTCTGCGCGCTCGACGGTATGCTGTTCTACGTGTTCTTTGAGGCCACGCTGATCCCCATGTACCTGATCATCGGCATCTGGGGTGGGCCGAACAAGATTTACGCGGCCTTCAAATTTTTTCTGTACACCTTGCTGGGCTCACTGCTCACCTTGGTGGCCTTGATCTACCTGTACATCCAGACCGCGGGCAGTTTTGACATCGCCACCTGGCATGCGCTGCCGCTGTCGCGCAGCGAGCAGACCTTTTTGTTTTTTGCCTTTCTGGCGGCGTTTGCGGTCAAGGTCCCGATGTGGCCGGTGCACACCTGGCTGCCTGATGTGCACGTAGAGGCTCCCACGGGCGGCTCTGCGGTGTTGGCGGCCATCATGCTCAAGCTCGGGGCCTACGGTTTCCTGCGTTTTTCACTGCCGATAGCTCCCGATGCGGCGCATGAGTGGGCGGGTTTCATGATCACGCTCTCGCTGATCGCGGTGGTGTACGTGGGTCTGGTTGCCATGGTGCAACAGGATATGAAAAAGCTGGTTGCCTATTCGTCTGTTGCCCATATGGGTTTTGTGACGCTGGGCTTTTTTGTGTTCAGCGACCTGGGTGTATCCGGCGGTCTGGTGCAAATGATTGCCCACGGTTTTGTTTCGGCGGCTATGTTTCTGTGTATCGGCGTGCTGTATGACCGCGTGCACTCGCGTGAAATCGGTGCCTACGGCGGCGTGGTCAACACCATGCCCAGGTTCGCCGCCTTTGCCTTGTTGTTTTCCATGGCCAACTGCGGTTTGCCTGCGACGGCTGGTTTTGTGGGTGAGTGGATGGTCATTCTCGCGGCGGTCAAGGCCAATTTCTGGGTTGGCTTCGGTGCTGCCAGCGCGCTGATTTTTGGCGCGGCCTACACCCTGTGGATGTTCAAGCGCGTGTATCTGGGGTCGGTTGCCAATGCCAAGGTGGCCGCGCTGGAGGATATCGGCGCGCGTGAGTTCCTGGTGCTGGGTCTGCTGGCGCTGGCGGTGTTAGGCATGGGGATTTATCCCAAACCCTTTACTGACGTGATGGACGCTTCTGTGGCCGCTTTGCTGCAGCACGTGGCGGTTTCCAAGCTTGCCGCAGTGCCACTGAATTGAGAGACACACCATGATTGACCATATCAGTTGGATTGCGGTTTTCCCGGAGGCTTTGCTGCTGATCATGGCCTGCGTGATTGCCATCGTAGATCTCGGCGTCACCGCGCCACTGCGCGGATTGACATATGCGATGTCGGTCATGACCTTGCTGGTGCTGGCAGCTATTGAGGCAGGTTTTGCGGCCTCCGGCTTCACCATGTACGGCTTTTCGAACATGGTGGTCAGCGACAGCATGAGTGCTTGGCTCAAGTGTTTTGCCAGCCTTGCAGTATTGGTCACACTGGTCTACGCCCGCCCGTATGCGCACGCGCGCGGCATGCTGCGCGGCGGCGAGTTGTTCACCCTGGGTCTTTTCGCCTTGCTGGGTATGTTTGTGATGATTTCCGGCAATAACCTGCTGGTCATTTATCTGGGCCTGGAACTGCTGACGCTGTCCAGCTACGCGCTGGTTGCCCTGCGTCGTGACCTGACGCAGGCTACCGAAGCAGCGATGAAATATTTTGTGCTGGGTGCGATGGCCTCTGGCTTCCTGCTTTACGGTATGTCCATGGTGTACGGCGCAACCGGCACACTGGACATCACCCAGATCTACAAAGCCATCATGGCCGGCCATATCCAGCACCAGGTTTTGGTGTTCGGTTTGGTTTTTATTGTGGCCGGCTTGGCCTTCAAACTGGGGGCAGTGCCTTTCCATATGTGGGTTCCCGATGTGTACCAAGGCGCGCCCACGGCCGTCACACTGATGATTGCCGCGGCGCCCAAGCTTGCCGCTTTCGGTATCGTTATCCGGCTTCTGGTTGAGGGCCTTTTGCCGCTGGCGCTGGACTGGCAGCAGATGCTGATGGTATTGTCCGTTGCCTCGCTTTTCGTGGGTAACTTTGCAGCCATTGCGCAGACCAATATCAAGCGCATGCTGGCGTATTCCACCATCTCGCAAGTAGGTTTTATTTTGCTGGGTCTGCTCTCCGGGGTGGTGGATGGAAGCGCTGTTGCAGCTGCTAATGCCTATAGCTCGGCGATGTTTTACGTGATTACCTATGTGCTGACCACGCTGGCCACTTTCGGCGTCATCATGCTCTTGTCGGCAGAAGGTTTTGAGAGCGAGGAGATTGCCGATTTGTCCGGCCTGAACCAACGCAGTCCCTTGTATGCCGGTGTCATGGCCATGTGCATGTTTTCGTTGGCCGGTATACCGCCACTGGTCGGTTTCTTTGCCAAATTATCGGTTTTGCAGGCCCTGGTGCTGGCCGGTGGTAGCGTGCACATCAGCCTGGCCGTGTTTGCGGTTTTGATGTCCCTGGTCGGCGCTTTCTATTACCTGCGCGTGGTTAAGGTTATGTACTTCGACACGCCGGTATCCCTTGCGCCTGTGGGTGCGCCCAAGGACGTGCAATTCGTCCTCTCGGTCAATGCCTTGCTGCTTCTGCTCTTGGGCCTGCTCCCGGGCGGTCTGATGACCTTGTGTGCAGAAGCCATTTTGCAGATGAGGGGCACTTGATCGGCTCCCTGTCCGCCCCATTCTGAGATCGCTGCACTGTGGACTTGCGTGAGCGCCAGCTAAGTTCCGAGCCGGTCTACGAAGGTAATTTCCTGCACGTCCGGCGCGATCACATCGCCCTGCCGGATAACAGCACGGCAACACGCGAATACATTGTTCATCCCGGTGCCGTGGTAGTCGTGCCCCTGTTGTACGACGCATCGGGCGGCGTGCGCGTGGTACTGGAGCGGCAGTTCCGCTACCCGCTTGGACGCGTTCTGATTGAATTTCCGGCGGGCAAGCTAGACCACGGCGAGGATTCACTGCGCTGTGTACAGCGGGAGTTGCGCGAAGAAACCGGCTACAGCGCAGGCGAATGGGCCTTTGCCGGCGTTATGCATCCCACCATTGCGTATTCCACCGAGCACATTGACGTGTGGTTTGCGCGCGGCTTGCAAGCGGGTCCTGCCAGTTTGGACGCAGGCGAGTTTCTGGAAGTTTTCACCGCCAGCCCCAATGAGATGCTGGACTGGTGCGCGCAGGGACTGGTGACCGATGGCAAGACGCTTTCCTGCCTGCTGTGGTTGCAGAACGTTCTGAGTGGTCGTTGGAAGCTGGACTGGCAGGCGACATGAAAGTATTTGATCTGCAATGCACCAGCCAGCACGTATTTGAGGGCTGGTTCGGCAGCGAGGCCGATTTTTCTGATCAGTTGGTGCGCCAGCTGATTCAGTGCCCCGTGTGCGGCGATGACCGGATCGACAAGCGCCTCAGTGCCCCACGCTTGAATCTCTCTCGCAGTGCGGATCCGCATGGTGGGCCCGGCGAAGCGGCCGTGCCTGCACGCCCTGCCTCCACCGAAGTGGTTCTAGCCTCACCCCAGGCCGAGGCGACCCAGGCGGTGCTGCGTCTGGCCAAAGCCATGCTGGAGCAAACCCAGGATGTGGGCCCGCGCTTTGCCGAAGAGGCCCGCAGAATCCACTACGGCGAGTCACAAGCCCGGCCGATCCGCGGCCAGGCCACGCCAGAGCAGACGCGCGAATTACTGGACGAGGGTGTGCCCGTCATGCCCTTTATGCTGCCGGAAAGCCTCAAAGGCACACTCCAGTAGCCGGCACCCCCGGTGCTAACGCCCCGCCAGCACGTCCACGGTACGCATGCCGGCCACCGTCAGGGTCAGTGAACCCAGCAGGTGGATTGCGCCCGTGCCCAACGCCAATGCGTAGCGCTGCTGGCCCAGCATGGTGACAACTTCCGCCGAAAAACTGGAGAAGGTGGTTAAAGCGCCCAGAAATCCGGTTACCAGCGCCAGCCGCCAAACCGGATCCAAATCGGGCAGAGCCTGGAATACCGCCACACACACGCCGACCAGGTAGCCACCGATCAGATTGGCCGCCAACGTGCCCCATGGCAGATAGTGCCCGGCCAGCACCGCGTCGCCGCTGTCCAGGCGCGGTGCCTGGTTCAACCACAGACCGAGTTGCCAGCGCGCCAACGCGCCCACACAGGCACCCAGGCAGACCGCAAGCGCTGCCGTCATGGCCCGGGGTAAGTCTGGCCGTTGACGGTCAGCCCCTCGTGAGAGAGCTGCCGGGCCCGGGCGTGCTTGATGCCTTTGACGCGGCGCATGAAATCCGCCCAGCTCGCAAACGGCGCTTTGGCCCGCTCTTGCAGGATGCGCGCAGTGGTGGGTGGCCCGAAGCCACGCACGCTGTCCAGCTCGGCCTCGTTGGCCTGGTTGATGTCCGTGGCAGCGCAGAGACCGGCGGCCAGCGCCAGCGCCACCGCCGCGCAGGCGCGCACCGCATACGACCCCGCTCTGGGTCCGCTTTGCGCCCTTTGCGTGCTGTGCGTGCTGTGCTGGGCGCGTGTGGCTGCCATGGTGGGCTCGGGGTTTGAGGAGCGCTCAGGCCCTGCCCGAGAGCCGGGCTGCGTAGGCTGCAACACCCTGGGCGACATCGGCAAAAACATGGTCACACCCAGCCCCACGCAGCGCGCCCAGATCAGCCTGGGTAAAGCACTGGTATTTGCCGCGCAGCGCCTCGGGGAAGGGGATGTACTCGATCAGGCCCTGGGCAACCAGTGCCTGCAGCCCTAAAGAGGCCTCGCCGCGCGCAGCGCGTACGCTATTGACTACCGCGGATGCCACGTCGTTAAAGGCTTGGGCCCGGCCCGTTCCCAGGTTGTACAGGCCATTGACCTGCGGGTGATCAAAAAACCAGAGGTTGACCGCGACCACGTCGTCAACAAAGACAAAGTCGCGCATTTGCTCTCCCGCGCCGTAGCCCCCGTAATCGGCAAAGAGCTTGACCCGGCCCTCGGTTTGGAACTGGTGGAATTGGTGGAAGGCCACGCTGGCCATGCGGCCCTTATGCTGCTCGCGCGGGCCGTACACATTGAAATAGCGGAAACCCACCACCTGCGCGCTGCCACCATCAAAGCGCGCGCCCAGGGTGCTGCGCATTTTCTGGTCGAACAGCAGCTTGGAGTAGCCGTAAACGTTGAGCGGTGCCTCGTGCGCCGGGTCTTCGGCGAACACACTGGAGCCGCCATAGGTGGCTGCCGAGGAGGCGTACAGCAAACGGGTCTTGCGCGCCTGGGCTGCTTCGAATAACTGCAAGGAGGCCGCGTAGTTGTTGGCCATCATGTACTTGCCGTTGTGCTCCATGGTGTCGCTGCACGCACCTTCGTGGAATACCGCCTCCACTGTGCCGAATGCGCCTTGAGAGAAGGCTGTGTAAAAGTCAGCGGCGTCGACGTAGTCGTTGATCGCCAGGTCGGCCAGGTTCTTGAACTTATCGCCTTGTGTCAGGTCATCCACGGCAATGATGTCGCGGATACCCCGGGCATTCAGGCCCTGGATGATGTTGCTGCCGATAAAGCCGGCCGCGCCGGTAACCACGATGCGCGTCATGCGGACAACTCCTGGTAAGACACCGACGCAGTGCCGAATTTGCCGACCACGATGCCCCCGGCCTTGTTGGCCCAGGGCAGGGCCTGGCGTGGCGTCAGTCCGGCAGCCATGAGTGCCCCCATGGTGGCGATCACCGTATCGCCGGCACCGGTTACGTCGAACACCTCGCGTGCCTGCGCGCCGATACTGAGTTCACCTGCAGCGTCATACAAAGTCATGCCTTCTTCGCTGCGCGTGAGTAAAAGCGCATCCAGATGCAGATGCGCGCGCAGCGCCTGCGCCTTGGCGCGAAGATCCGCTTCATCACGCCAGCTGCCCACCACCTGCTGCAGCTCTGCGCGGTTGGGTGTGATCAATGTGGCACCCTGGTAGCTGCTGTAGTCGCTTCCCTTGGGGTCGATCAGGCTTGGAATTCCGAGTTCCCGGGCGAGGGTGATCATGTTGGCCACATGACCCAGCCCGCCTTTGCCGTAGTCGGAGAACAAGACTGCACCACAACCCGGTGCCAATGCAGCCAGACGGGCGGTCTGGCTGGCCAGTAATTCCAGACGTGGCGTGTTTTCAAAATCCAGACGGATCAGTTGTTGCTGGCGCCCGATAACGCGCAATTTCACTGTGGTTTTTAAATCGGGGTCACGCGCAAAGTGGGTCTGGATGCCGGTGGTGGCCAACAGAGCCTCCAAGCGGTGGCTGGCGTCATCGTCGCCCACCACGCTGAGCAGCGCGGCCTGCGTACCCAGGGCGGCCACGTTGTGCGCCACGTTGGCTGCGCCGCCGCTGCGCTCTTCTTCCCGGGTCACGCGTACCACGGGTACCGGTGCTTCGGGTGAGATGCGGTCAACCGCACCGTACCAGTAGCGGTCCAGCATCACGTCGCCCACAATCAGCACGCGGGCCGCAGCAAGTTTGGATGGCGTGGGCAGAGGGGTGAAGCCGGTTGTCATAGCGGAGCTCACAGTTCTTCAATGCGGCGCGCAGGATAGCTGTCCCAGGCCTGGCAGCCCGGGCATTGCCAGAAATACCGCGTCGCCTCAAAGCCGCAGGCCATGCAGCGGTAGCGCGAAAGCGGCTTGACCGCATGGTCCAGCGCCCTTTGCACATGGGGGTGAAATTGTTCCTGCGACAGGACTTCACCGGCTATCCACTTGGAGGCGGCTATCAGCGAAGGTTCTTTTTCCAGGTGCAGCGCGTAGCGCTCGCGGGCGCTGGCGTGGCGCGCCGGGTCCAGGCTTTGCAAGGTGACGATTGCGTCCAACACATCCAATGCCGGGCTGCGGGCGTAACAGTCTTCCAAAAGCGCCAGTGCCGGGTTAACCTGGCCAGCGGCAATTGCCGCCTGTGCCAAGGGCGGCGCAATCAGCGGCGCGCTTGCGGCGTGGCACTGCGCCAGCGCTTGCGACAAGGTCTTCCAGGCTTGCAGGGCGTCGCCCGCGCCGATTTGTAACTCGGCCAACGCAAGCCGGGCGCGCGCGGCTTGCGGCGCCATCGCGATGGCCTGCAATAGCAGGGACTGCGCCTGCACAGTGTCCGACGCGGCCAAACGGTCCGCAGCCTCTTCGCACAGGTAATGGGCGCGCCGGGTGTCGAAGCTGCCCTGGTCGCTGTCTTCGAGCAGCTGCGCGACACGGGCCGCACCGCTCCAATCGCGTGCACGCTCGTAATTGGCCAGCAGCGCCAGCCGGGCCTCGGCCTCGAAACGCGTGCCTTCCAGGGCCAGCAGGGCTTGCTCGGCGCGGTCGAGCAGGCCGGCCTTGAGGTAATCCAGCGCCAGCGCATGTTGCGCACGGTGGCGCTCGTCCTCGCTCAGGTCGGCGCGCGATAAGAGGTGCTGGTGAACCCGCACCGCACGCTCGTACTCCCCGCGGCGGCGAAACAGGTTGCCCAGCGCGAAATGCAAGTCCGAGGTGTCGGGGTCGTTTTGCACGGCCTCGATAAAAGCGTCAATAGCCTGATCCTGCTGCTCATTGAGCAAAAAATTCAGGCCCTTGAAATAGGCTTTGGGTGCCTGCCGGTTATCCAGCCGGAGCTGGCGCAGGTCAAAGCGGGACGCCAGCCAGCCCAGTACAAAGGCCAGGGGCAAGCCCAAAAGCGCCAGGATGGGATCAAAGTCCATGAGAGCGCGCGTTACCAGGCAGGTTGCTGTCGGCCACTACGGTGGCGCTGGCCGCCCGCCGGGCTTGGGCGGCGGCACGGCGCTGGCCCCACCAGCGCGGAACCATGCCCAAAATGCCGATGAAAAGGCCGGTGCCGAAAGCTGCCAAAACAATCAGCACCATGGGCGCTGTCCAGGCGTAACCGAAAAAGAACCGCAGCGTGGCATCGCCCTGGTTGTTCAGGGCGAAGGCGAAAAATGTGAAAAACGCAAAGGCCTTCAGGGCCCATTGGAGGTAAGCGGCAATACGCGTCACAGCGGCCCCGGGCGTGCTCAGTCCGGCTGCACGTTTGCAGGGGGAAGGTCAGTCGTCGCCGTGGGGCTTTGGTCCACGGCTTCGCGCAGCGCTTTGCCGGGCTTGAAGTGCGGCACGCGCTTCTCCGGAACAGCAACGCTGGCGCCGCTGCGGGGGTTGCGGCCCTGGCGCGGCGCGCGGCGGTTGACGGTAAAGCTGCCAAAGCCACGGATTTCAATGCGGTGGCCGCGCACCAGCGCGTCATTCATGGCATCGAGAATCGCTTTGACGGCGGTTTCGGCGTCGCGTTGGGTGAGTTGGCTGAATTGGCTGGCCAGTTCTTCGACCAGATCGGAGCGGGTCATGGCAGAGATTCCACAGAGTACAAAAAACAAGGGCCGCCGGTAGCGTACCTGCGGCCCTTGTTTCGCGTCAACATGCAGCGATCAGACCGCTTAGTTGTTGTCCAACTTGGCGCGCAACAGGGCACCCAGGCTGGTTGTTCCCGCGTTTTCGCGCGAGTTCTGGCTCAGGGAGGCCATGGCCTCACTCTCGTCGGCGGCGTCCTTGGCCTTGATGGAGAGCTGGATATTGCGGGTCTTGCGATCCACGTTCACCACGACTGCGGTGATCTCGTCACCTTCTTTGAGCACGTTGCGCGCGTCTTCAACGCGGTCACGGCTGATTTCCGAGGCGCGCAGGTAGGCCATGATGTCCTGACCCAAGTCGATCTCGGCGCCCTTGGCATCCACGGTTTTGACCTTGCCGGTCACGACCTGGCCCTTGTCGTTCATGGACACAAAGGTCGTGAACGGGTCGGAGTCGAGTTGTTTGATGCCCAGCGAGATGCGCTCGCGGTCCACGTCCACGGCCAAAACAATGGCTTCGACTTCCTGGCCTTTTTTGAACTCGCGCACAGCGGCTTCGCCGGTCTCGTTCCAGGACAGGTCGGACAAATGCACCAGGCCGTCGATACCGGCAGCCAGGCCCACAAACACGCCGAAGTCGGTGATCGATTTGATCGGGCCTTTGACGCGATCGCCACGCTTGGTGTTGAGCGCGAATTCCTGCCAGGGGTTGGCACGGCATTGCTTCATGCCCAGGGAAATACGGCGCTTGTCTTCGTCGATCTCCAGGACCATGACTTCGACTTCGTCGCCCAGGGCCACGATCTTCGAGGGAGCCACATTCTTGTTGGTCCAGTCCATTTCGGACACGTGGACCAGGCCTTCGATGCCGGGCTCGAGTTCCACAAACGCGCCGTAGTCGGCGATGTTGGTGATCTTGCCGAACATGCGGGTGCC
>CANFHZ010000075.1 GCA_947446885.1 Comamonadaceae bacterium | reverse complement strand
GCCCGTTTTCTCCAATCAGGTCTTCAGGCTTTTTGTAATCCGCCAGCAGGCGGTCTATCAATTCGTTGCTTACGGTCATTTCTCTTCCTTTGAGAATACTGGCAGCTACCTGCCATTAGACCGTTTACACAAAATCTAGTACACGCCCGAATCAAATGAACAGGACCAAAGTCTAAATATGCTTCTTTGCCTCCTTTGGGTGTAGCACCACTGCCAATCTTTTCACAGCATTCGCCAAGGCGTTTTGTTGCCCACTCAGAACTCATACCCCAGCCCCCCCAGCTTCTGGCGGATCAGCGCGTCCAGCTCTGCGCCTTTGGCCATTTGCTCGCCCAGCTTGGCGGTGAGCGTTTGCATCTTGTCGGCAAAGGCTTCGTCGTCATCTTCCACTTCTTCCGCACCCACATAGCGGCCGGGGGTGAGCACGTGGCCGTGTTGGGCGATTTCGGCCAGGGGCACGCTGCGGCAAAAGCCTGCAATATCTTGGTAGCTGTCACCACCCGTGCGCCACGCGGCCACGGTCTGGCTGATGCGGGCTATCACTTCGTCGGTCAGCTCACTTTGCACGCGGCTGATCATGGTGGCTTGTTTGCGGGCGTCGATGAACAGCACTTCGCCCTTGCGCTTTTTCTGCTTGGCCAAGAACCACAAGCACGCGGGGATTTGCGTGTTGAAGAACAGCTGGCCCGGCAGGGCCACCATCACTTCCACCACATCGGCATCGACCATGGCGGCGCGGATTTGGCCTTCGCTGTTTTGGTTTGAACTCATGGAGCCGTTGGCCAACACAATGCCCGCCCTGCCCGTGGGCTTGAGGTGGTGCAGGATGTGTTGAAGCCAGGCGTAGTTGGCGTTGCCTTGCGGGGGCGTGCCGTATTCCCAGCGGGCGTCGCCGTCCAGGCTGGCGTGCCACCAGTCGCTGATGTTGAAAGGCGGGTTGGCCAGCACGTAGTCGGCCCGCAGGTCGGGGTGTTGGTTGCGGGTGAAGGTGTCGGCGGGTTCTTTGCCCAGGTTGTAGTCCATGCCCCGAATGACGAGGTTCATGGCGGCCAAGCGCGAAGTGGTGGGGTTGGCCTCTTGGCCGTAGATGGACACATCGCCCAGCTTGCCGCCGTGGTCTTCAATGAACTTTTCAGACTGCACAAACATGCCACTCGACCCGCAGCAGGGGTCATAAATCTGGCCCTTGCTGGGCGAGAGCACGGCCACCAGCGTTTTGACAATGCTGGCGGGCGTGTAGAACTGCCCGCCCCGCTTGCCTTCGGCGCTGGCAAACATGCCCAAGAAATATTCGTACACCTGCCCCAAGATGTCGCGGGCTTTGGAGGGGTCGTCCCCAAAGCCGATGGTGGAAATCAGGTTGACCAACTCGCCCAGCTTGCCGTCTGGCAATTGGGCGCGGGCAAAGCGTTTGTCGAGGATGCCTTTGAGCTTGGGGTTGTCGGCTTCGATCACGGTCAGCGCGTCGTCAACGCGCTTGCCAATGTCGGGCTGGGGCGCGGCGGCGCGCAGGGCTTCCCAGCGCGCGCCTTCGGGCACCCAAAACACGTTTTCGCTGGTGTAGTAGTCGCGGTCTTCCAGTTCGGCGGCGATGTCCTGCGGCGAGGCTTCACCAAAGTACAGCTCGTCTTTCGGGTTTTGCAGGCGTTGGGTCAGCTCGGTTTGCCGCGCAACAAAAGCGTCAGAGATGTATTTGACGAAGATGAGACCGAGCACCAAGTGCTTGTATTCGGCGGCGTCCATGTTGGCGCGCAGTTTGTCGGCCGATGCCCAAAGGGTCTTTTTGATGTCTTCGATCATGCAGGGTATGGACGCGAGGCGACAGATTTTGTTGGTGGATCGCATTGTTGCATTCCAAGGGCATCACCGACAATCAATCTTTGTTCCCCCCGCACTCGCTATGACCGAAACCACCCCAGCCCACGAGCCCGCCGACGCCGACCTCACCGCCATGGAAGACTTACTTGACGACCTGCGCACCCGCAGCGAAGAGGTGCCGCAGTGGGAGTTTTGCGAGGGCTTTTTGGCGGCGCTGGTGTGCTGCCGCCGGGCCATTGGCGCGGATGAGTTCCTGGAGGTGCTGCTCGACCCCGAAGGCTTTGCCGATCCCGCCCAACGCGCAGCGTTCCTCGCGCTGTGGCAGCGCCGCTACGACGCGGTCCGCGCAGCGCTGGCGGCCGATGTGCAGGAGCTGAGTGATGAAGCGGCTTACCACCCGGATCTGGTGGACGTGCGTGGCGCGGTCCTGGCCTTGAGCGAGGCGGAACGCGCCGCCATGGGTGACGCGGCGCAGGAGATTCCGGCTTTTGCCCAGGTGTGGGCTTTGGGCTTTATGTATGCGGTTGAGAACTGGCCGCAGGAGTGGGTCGCACCGCGCGACAAAGAGGCGGCGCGCGCCGTGGAGGCTGCCATGGCCGCCATCGTCGCGCTCACCGAGGACGACCCCGGCCCCTGGGAGCTGGCGCCGTTCTCCGACGATGATGCACCGACCATGAGCCAGGCGCGCATGGATGCTTTTGCACAGGCGATCTGGGCGGTCTATGACCTCTTCGATGTCTGGCGAAGCCTGGGGCCGCGGGTGGAAACCGTGCGCAAAGACAGCGATGTGGGCCGCAACGATGTCTGCCCTTGCGGCAGCGGGAAGAAGTACAAAAAGTGCTGCGGGGCCTGAGGCCCCGCAAGCGTGGCTTGAGCCCGGTTCAGGCCGTCAGCGGCGCAAAACTCTGCGCCTGCGCGCGCGGCCAGTGGCGCTGGTAAATATGCGGCAGGCCGCTTAAATCCCCGCCCAGCAGCGCCCCCTCGGGCAACTCCGAGTTCAGCGAATGCGCCAGACTGGCCACGGTGTTGGCGCTGCCACGGCGCACGATGTGGTGCGGCGTGATGTCGCGCGGGTGTTGCAGGCCGGCGGCTTGCAGCAGCTCGCGCAGCGCCTCCAGCGTTTCCAGGTGAAAGTGGTACACGCGATGGGCTTTGTCGCCCACCACCAGCGCGTGTTGGCGCAGCGGGTCCTGGGTGGTAACGCCGGTGGGGCAGTTGCCGGTGTGGCAGGTCTGCGCTTGCAGACAGCCCAGGGCAAACATAAAGCCGCGCGCGCTATTGCACCAGTCGGCGCCCAGCGCCAGCATGCGCGCCACGTCAAAGGCCGTGATCACCTTGCCTGCGCACCCGATCTTGATGCGTTCGCGCAGGCCCGCGCCGCGCAGCGTGTTGTGTACCAGCGTGAGGCCCTCTTGCAGCGGTGCGCCCACGTGGTCCGTGAATTCCACGGGTGCGGCGCCGGTGCCGCCCTCGGTGCCATCGACCACGATGAAGTCCGGCGTGATGCCGGATTCGAGCATGGCTTTGACGATGCCAAACCATTCCCAGCTTTGGCCTATGCACAGCTTGAAACCAGTTGGCTTGCCGCCGGAGAGGGTGCGCAGGCGCTCAACAAATTGCAGCAATTCCAGCGGTGTGGAAAACGCGCTGTGCGCAGCGGGGGATACGCAGTCCACGCCCACCGGCACGCCGCGGGCGTCGGCAATTTCCACGGTGACCTTGGGGCCGGGCAACACGCCGCCGTGGCCGGGCTTGGCACCCTGGCTGAGCTTGATCTCGATCATCTTCACCTGCGCTTCGGTCGCGTGTTCGGTGAAGCGCTCTGCGCTGAAACTGCCGTCTTCGTTGCGGCAGCCAAAATAGCCCGAGCCGATTTCCCAGATCAGGTCGCCGCCGTTTTTGCGGTGGTGTACCGAGATCGAACCCTCACCGGTGTCGTGCGCAAAGCCGCCGCGCTTGGCGCCGGCATTGAGCGCCATGATGGCGTTGGCGCTCAGCGCGCCGAAGCTCATGGCCGAGATGTTGAAGACACTGGCCTCATAGGGCTGGGCGCGCCCGACCCCGATGGTGATGCGGAAGTCGTGGCTGGCAATCGTGCTGGGGGCGATGGAATGCACCATCCACTCAAAGCCCTTGGCGTGCACATCCAGCTGGGTGCCGAAGGGGCGCTTGTCGGATTCGCCCTTGGCGCGCTGGTAGACCAGCGAGCGCTGCGCCCGGGAGAAGGGCATGGCTTCGGTGTCGTTCTCAATAAAGTACTGGCGGATTTCGGGACGGATGAATTCGAGCAAAAAGCGCAGATGCGCGATCACCGGGTAGTTGCGCAGAATCGAGCTGTGGTTCTGGCTGACATCGCGAACCCCAACAAAGACCAGCACACCGCTGACCAGCAGCAGCGCGATTCCGCCGCCCAACACCAGCTGAGCCGCCCCCAGCAGAACGCCGACCCAGCACAGCGCAAAAGCCAGGTAGCGGATGGGGAAAATTGCATCAAGACGTGCCAGCATGGTTCCAACCTTTTTTAAAGACGCCACCTGCCCTTGCTCGGGACGGTGGGCGGCATGGTGACTGGCGATTGTGCTACGTCCATCCTGTCTGGCCGCGGCGCGGCGCCAAGGGAAAACCCCAGCTAAACGCGGATGCAGTGCAGCTGCATGTGGCGCAGCGCATGCACAGCCGCTGCGCGCCGTACCGCAGCCCGGTCGCCCGCGAAGCGCTGCATTCCGCTGCGCACCCCCCACGGCCCTGCAAACGCAAACCACACCGTGCCCACGGGCTTGTCCGCCGAGCCGCCGCCCGGGCCCGCCACACCGGTGATGGCCAGAGCCACATCGGCTGCGGCATGCTGCACAGCGCCCTGCGCCATGGCGCGGGCCACGGGTTCGCTGACTGCGCCGTGCTGGGCAATCAGCTGCGCGTCCACGCCCAGCATCTCGGTTTTCGCCGCGTTGGAGTAGGTGACAAAACCGCGCTCCAGCCAGGCGCTGGAGCCCGCTAAATCGGTACAGGCGGCAGCCACCATGCCACCGGTGCAGCTCTCGGCGGTGCTCAGCATCCAGCCCTTGGCCAGCAGTGTGTGCGCCAATGCCTGCACCGCATCGGCAATGCCTGTGTCCGCAGCGTGTGCGTCCATTACCAAGCCCGCCACAGGGCAATCACCAACAAGGTGCAGCCGGCAGCCACCAAATCATCGAGCATGATGGCCCAGCCCGCACGCGTCCAGCCCCAGGGCGTGGTGGCCGGGTTCTCGCGGTGGAACAAACCGTCCGCCCAGCCCACCGGGCCGGGCTTGGCAATGTCGAAGAAGCGGAACAGCGCAAACGCCGCCAGCTGACCTTGTAAGCCGGTGGGCATGAGCAGCCACAGCACCAGCCAGAAGGCGAGCACCTCGTCCCAGACCACGGCGCTGGGGTCGGCCACGCCCATGTTGCGCGCGGTGATGGCGCACGCCCAGACACCCAGCGGAATGCCCGCTGCGATCACCCAGCCCCAGGCGGCTGTATCCAGCCAGGGCTGGAGCGCCACAAAAGCTGCCCAGGCCCATAGCGTGCCAGCGGTGCCCGGGCCTTTGGGGCTCAAGCCCGAGCCCAGGCCGAGCGCCAGCAGGTGGGCTGGATGCCGCCACATGAACCGGGCGCTGGCGCGTACTTGAATGGGAAAAGGGTCACCGTTCATTGCAGGGCCTCTGCGGTGTGCGCACTGGCGCTGGCAAAGTGGTCAAAGCCCTGCCCGGAAGATGTGACCTCTTGTCCGTGTGCGTCCACCAGATGCAAACCGGTCTGCGTTTCGATACGCCCGATACGCCGTACCGGTGTGCCACTGGCCTGTGCGGCGGCTGCTACCGCAGCGGCGTGGGCGGGTGCGGCGGTGAAGACCAGCTCGTAGTCGTCGCCGCCGGACAGCACGCATTGGCGCAACACCGGGGCGTCGATGGCGTGCGCCGACCAGGGGCAGCACGCCAGCACCGCGTCGGTGTCCAGACGCGCGCCTACGCCGGAGCGTTCAAGGATGTGGCCCAAATCACCCAGCAGTCCGTCGCTGACATCGGCGCAGGCGCTTGCCACCCCGCGCAGCGCAAGTCCCAGCGCGACGCGGGGGGTCGGACGCTCCAAACGTGCGCGGCAGGCCGCCGCCACCGGTGCGTTTAGATGCAGCTTTCCGAGCAGGTGCTGTAGCCCCAGCGCGGCTTCGCCCAGGCTGCCGCTGACGTACACATCGTCGCCCGCCCGCGCCCCGCTGCGCAACAGGGCACGGGTGCGGGTGGCGGCATGGGAGTCGCCCGGCACTTCGCCAAACACGGTAATGCACAGGTTGAGCGGGCCGCGTGTGGTGTCGCCGCCAATCAGTTCACAGCCGTGGGCATCTGCCAGCGCCCACAAGCCTGCGGCGAAAGGTTCCAGCCAGGCTGCGTCGGCCTGCGGCAGTGCCAGCGCCAGCGTGAACGCCAGTGGCCGTGCGCCGCAGGCGGCCAAGTCGCTCAGGTTCACGGCCAGGGCCTTGTGGCCCAGTGCCTGCGGATCTACATCGGGGAAAAAATGCCGGCCCGCCACCAGCATGTCGGTGGAGATAGCCAGTTGCATGCCGGGCGCGGCCTGCACAATGGCGCAGTCGTCGCCCACGCCCAGTACCGCGCGCGGGCTGGGGCGGGTGAAGTAGCGCTGAATCAGCTCGAATTCGCCCATGGCGGTGCTGCGCGAGGCCGGCCTTTAATGCAGGGTGCGGTCGCTGCCGCTGAGTGCGTCGAGCACGAAGATGGGGATGTCCACGTCGAATTTCTCACCGTCTTCGGCGACGCAAAAATAGCTGCCGTGCATGGTGCCTGTGGGCGTGCGCAAGCGGGTGCCGCTGGTGTACTCAAAGGCTTCGCCGGGTTTGAGCAGCGGCTGGTGTCCGACCACGCCCAGGCCTTTGACGCGCTCGGTATGCCCTTTGGCGTCGTTGACGCTCCAGGTGCGCGAAATCAGTTGCGCGCTGACCAGACCGGTGTTGCGGATCGTGATGGTGTACGCAAAAACATAGAGGTTGTCGTGCGGCAGACTTTGCTCGGGCAGGTACTGCGGTTGCACTTCGACCGAAAACTGGTAGCGGGGGGCGGTTTTTGACATGGGGCCGATGCTAAGGCGAAAATGACCGCATGACCTACCGCATCGCCCCCTCCATACTTTCCGCCGACTTCGCCCGCTTGGGCCATGAGGTTCAGTCCGTCATCGCCGCCGGTGCCGACTGGATCCACTTTGATGTGATGGACAACCATTACGTACCCAACCTGACCTTCGGCCCCATGGTTTGCCAGGCGCTCAAGCCGCACGCAAAAACTGCGGCCGGTCAGGCGGTGCCCATCGACGTGCATCTGATGGTGCAACCGGTGGACGCGCTGGCGGCGGCATTTGCCCAGGCCGGTGCGGACCTCATCAGCTTCCACCCCGATGCCAGCGGCCATGTGCACCGCAGCATCCAGGCCATCAAGGCGCAGGGCGTGCAAGCCGGGCTGGTGTTCAACCCGGCCCAGCCCCTGGATGTGCTGGATTGGGTGATTGAGGACATCGACCTGATTCTGATCATGAGCGTCAACCCCGGCTTTGGTGGCCAGGGCTTTATTGATTCGGCGCTGCGCAAAGTGGAGGACGCGCGCCGCCGCATACGCGCCAGCGGCAAGGACATCCGCCTGGAGGTGGACGGCGGCATCAAGGTCGACAACATCCGCCGCGTGGCCGATGCCGGGGCCGATACCTTCGTGGCGGGCAGCGCCATCTTTGGAAAGCCCGATTACAAGGGCGTGGTGGACCAGATGCGCGCCGCACTGGCGGCCTGAAGGACTAGGCGTATCAGGATTCGAGGCTGGCGGTGAACACCGTCAGCACGCCTGTGAAGGCGTAGAGGTGTTCGTAGGCCACTTCGCCGCTGGCAAAAAATCCCACCAAAGGCACGTCGCCCAAGGCCTGGCGCACGATTTGCATTTCGGCGTGGGGCCAACCAAAGTGCGCGCCGCCCCGGCCCACGCAGCTCACGTATACCGCGCCGACGATGCGTTTGCGCTCGCCGGCGGGTGCGCCCGCAGGACCCTCAGCGGATGCGTATTCCATCTCGCTGGGTTCCAGCTCTTCGCGGATTTCGGCACAGATGCGCGTCAGGTCCGCGCGCGCTGTCTCGGCGTTGCGGCGGCAAAAAGCCAGTTGCAAGCCGGGGTGTACGGCATCCCCTACCGCAATCGCGCGGCGTCCCGGATCCAGGCCAATGATTTGGCGAACCTGGGCTTCATTGGCCAGGTTGCCGGTCAGGCGCACCGCAGCATTGGCAGCACCCATACGCGGTTCGGCCAGCGCCACCAGGGTGGCACGCACGGCGCTCAGTGCCGCCTCGGGCTGGCTCAGGCTGACCTTTAAATCCGCCAGCAATATGTCCAGTGCGGGCTGGTCGTCCAGTGCGATCACCACGTTGTCGCGGGCTTCGGTCACAACCCGGACTTTCGATACCGGCTTGCAGCCCTGGCTCACGCGGGAAATGAGGTCCACCTGCGGGCCGAAGGCCACGCCGCTCATGCCTCCGCTGAAGACGCCGGTGCTGCGCCCCTGGCCGGGGAGCGTGCCGTCTCCGGATAAGGCGAACTGCACGCTACGGCCGCGGCTGCTGGAGAGTCCACCAAATAGATAGCCGCTTTCGGTACGCCGCGCCATGTCGCCCAGTAATTCGGTGACCTCGGGCATGGACGGGTCGACATGGACCAGCGCAGTTTGCGCTTCAAATCCCATATTCAGCGGCGAGACCCCGGAGAACACCCGGAACTGGTCGCTGGGGATCTCCAGCAGCATGACGGCCAGGGCGGGCTCATCGAAATACTCCACGTTGCTTGCGGCAATGCCAATGCCCACCGTGCCCGACCAGTCGGTGACGCCGGGCAATTCAGCAGCCAAATAGTCGAGGATGTCCTGCGCCGCATCGACGAAGTCGTCGGTGATGTAGAGCAGCCCGAGGTTGGGCGCACGGGCGTGCGCGCTGTCGGCCAGCTGGGCACGCAGTTGCGCCAGCACCAGCCCGGCAGCGCCGTGCCACTGCGGATGGGTAGCGTGGGCAAATGGGAAATTTTTCATGCAAAGCTGCGCGCTCAGGTTCGCGAGCGTGTGCGGGTCGCTCCGGCTTTTTTGGCCGCTGGGCGGGCTGCGGCGCGCGGCGCAGCAGATTTGGACGCGGTCTTTTTCGTAGCGGATGCGGCTTTGGCGACCGTCTGACTGGCGGCTGCTCCCACGTCTTTCAAGGCCGTAGTGGCAATGTTCTGGAACTGCTGGGTCAGTGCCCCCCACAACTGCATGGGATCCACGGCGGGGTTTGCCGCTTTGGGCTCCGAGGCCTTTTGATTTTCCGGTGGGGTGGCTGTGGTTTTTGGTGCGGCGTCCGTGCTTGCCGCGGTACCGCCAAACGCGCTGGGCATGGGGAAATTCATGCTTTTCAGCGTGGCCAGCGTCATTTTTTGCACCTCCAGGGCCTGGATGGTGGCCGCCAGCGCGCGGGTGTTTTGTTCCAGCCAGAACTGCACGGTTTTGAGTTCACCGATGCGCTTGTCCAAATCTTCTGCACTCATGGTTGGCGTAAACCATTGGTTGAACGCCGCGCTGGCCGGGTTGGAGGCGCTGCCCGCCTGCGCGGCACCTTTGCTCAGGCCTTGCAAAAAGTCAAAACCGGGAACAAATTTGCCAAAGCCCAGCGGGTCGGTGGTGTTGGATGAGGTCATGACGGCTCCAAAAATGCGTGAACCTCGGTTGTAACAGCTTGCGGGTGCCCGCGCCGCCTGCGGCTGCGCGGGCCGGGCAATTTTTCAGTTGCCGTGCTGGTGCGCAGCCTGCCCGGTCGGTGCTGATACCAGCACCGGAATCCGGATCTCCTGGGTGCTTTGCAGGCCCTTGCTGTCTTTGAGGCGCAGCGTAAGCGGAATCGTGCTGTCTTTTTGCAGCGGCACTTTCAGGTCCATGAGCATCAGGTGGTAGCCACCGGGTTGGAGCTGCACCGTCGTACCCGCAGGCAGCTCCAGCCCCTGGGTCAGCGGGCGCATGCGCATCACATCGCCGTCCATCTTCATCTCATGGACTTCCGCCAGGCCCGCCACCGGTGTGCTCACGCCCACCAGCGTAGCCGCCACCGGGGCGGTGATCTGCATAAAAACCCCGGTGGCCTTCTGGCCTTGTACGGTGGCGCGGGCCCAGGCGTTTTGCACCTTGAGTGTTTGTGCATGCGCCGTGGCGGCGACCAGCAGTGCGAGTAGTGCACCCAGATATCGATTTCGCAGTGTCATAGGGCTTCCTTCCAGTTGATAGGTCGTCAATTAGTGGCTGTGGCTGTCGCCGCTTTGGATATCCAGTACTTCCAGCAAGGCTGCCGGCGACTCCAGTCCATGGGTTGAAATGCCGCTGGCGGGGATTTCGTTCCAGTCGAGACGGCCATTGGCGCACTGCTGCAGCACCTTGAACCACAAGGGGCCCGGCCGCTTGGGCGTTGTGCCGCGCAGCACAAATTCGTCGTAATACGCCGATGGCAAAGCGTCTTGTGCGCTGTTCGCCGTCCAGGTGATGGCCTGCACGCCTTCGGTGAATGTTTTGCCGTGCAGGGTGTAGGGCTGGGCCAGCGGGCCGGTTTGTGTGCTGAGTGTCCAGCCCGGTTTGGGCATGGGCTGCGCGGCGTTAAAGCCCGCTGGAATCAGCACGCGCAGCGCGTTGGTGGCTTCGCTGCCGCAGCCGTGGCCGACGCGCAAGGTGGCGCGGTAGCTGCTGCCTGCAGCCGCCGCCGGGTCTTGCAGCACGACGTGGGCCTGGGCTTGGGAGTACGCCAGCAGCACAAGCGCGATCGGGCGGGCCAGCAGTTTCAATGGGGTCAAGCAAAAATGGATTGTCATGTTGATGGTTCTGTTTCGTCGATGGATGTTCTGTCGCAAATCTTGGCATCGGCCAGACATGGCGTTGAACCGTGTAAGCGGCAAGGCAAAGCCGCGTGCGGCACGCGCAGCGCCGCTCTCAGGGGAAGCGCGGGGTTCTCAGGCGGGGGGTGGGCCGCGCGCCGGAGCCGGTCCGGCATGGCGGCTGTACAGCGCCGGAGTGGCGGCAGCCCGAGCGAAATGGCCGACGCCTGCGGCGGCCAGCAAGGCTGCGGGCGCCGCAGCCAAGGGTACTGCCCCGCCAAGGCACAGCACACAATGCCATCCGTTGGCAGTCGGTGCCTCGGGCGTGGTGTTGTCCTGGTCGGCGGATGGCTGTGTGCCCAGCGCTGAGCAGAGCTGGTGCATGGGATCGCTGGTGGGCTGCGCGGCCAAAGCGGGCGCAATCACAGCCGCCGCCAGGGACAGCGTCCACCAAGCCATGACCCATGCGCTCAGCGCACGCGTTCTGCGCAGATGGTGGAAAAGATTGGAGGTGCAGAACATGGTGGTGCGGCAGGTGACTGCTATCCTACCCCGATGATGCAATACACATTTTTGTCGGCAACGATTTTGCTGATTTTGATCACCGATCCCGTGGGCAATATTCCGGTCTTTGCCAGCGCACTCAAGCATGTGGCGCCGCAGCGCCGGCCCTGGGTCATCTTGCGTGAAATCTCGATTGCGTTTGGCCTGCTGCTGCTCTTCATGTTTGTGGGTGAGGGATTTTTACGGGTGATGAATTTGAGCGAGCTGGCATTGCAAATTGGCGGTGGCGTCATTTTGTTTTTGATCGCTTTGCGCATGGTGTTTCCACCACCGCCCGGAGTGGAAGCAGAGATGCTGGTGGAGCCCCTGATCGTCCCTTTGGCCGTGCCCTCGATTGCCGGTCCGTCCGCGCTGGCCACGGTGTTGATGCTGGTTTCCCAGCAGCCGGAGCGGCGTATGGAGTGGATAGGCGCCCTGTGTCTGACCATGCTGGTAAGCGCCTCGGTGCTGATGCTGTCGCAGCGCATTCTGGCCTTCACCGGCACCCGCTTGGTCACGGCGGTGGAGCGGCTGATGGGTTTGGTACTGGTGTCGGTTGCGATTGAGATGATGCTGCGCGGAGCCCGCACTTTTGCCGCGCAAATCGGCGCGTTGTAGTCAGCCGCACGGCAGACCGTATGCCAGTTGCAGTTGCCGCATCAGCGTCTGAAAAGGCCGGTACCGGCCGCTCGGCGGGGCAACAGGCTTGGATGAGCGGGCTGCTCATTGTGCTGCTGGTGGTGCTGGCGCACGGCTGGGCGCTACAGCAGTTTGCGGCTTTACTCGGGCCGCTTGGCGACGCGCCGCAAGCGGTCTCGCAGATCAAACAGCCCATGCTGACCCGCACCATCATCATGGATGCCCCTGCGACGGCCATCCAGCCGCCGCAAGAGCCCGCAGCGGCTGCTCCGCGCCGCAGCCCGTCCACCACAAAACCGGGTCCTGCCCCAGAGTCGCTTGTGGTCGCGACGATGGTGTCGCCCCCGGCGCCTGCGCCCGATGTCACCGCACCGGCGCCGCAAGCGGTAAACCAAATTGCCGCGGCAGCCATGCCTTTGGCCCCCGCGTCGCGCCCCGCCGCATCGTCTGCACCGCCACCAGCCTCGGTGGAGCTTGCGGTGGCCGGGCATCCCCAACCCGTGCCTCTTCCGGCCCGGGAGCCGCCAGCGCCGGTCCCAGTGCCGACAACGGTTGCCGCGCCGCCACCCTCCGCCGCCCCAGTGGCGCCAACGTCACCAGCGCCCGCTTCGGTCGCGCTGGTTGCTGCTGCGTTGGAGGAGAGCGCACAAGGCGCTGCCTCTGTAGCGACGGCGCCAGTAGCCGCACCGTTGCGGCCCCTGGTTGTGCCCGCATCGATTGGCCTGGCCTACCAGCTGGAGATCAATTCCTTTCCGCTGCCCGCCCGCGCCGAGTTGCGCTGGCGCCACGACGGGGCGCAGTACGAGGCCAGTTTGTCCCTGCTGTCATTGCTCTCGATCGTGCGTACCAGCAAAGGGGCGATCACGCCGCAGGGGCTTGAGCCACTGCGTTATGGTGAAAAGATTACGGCCCGCAGTGAAACTGCGGTGCATTTCCAGCGTGACAAAGGCCTTGTGAGCTTTAGCAACAACAAGCCCAGTGTTGCGTTGGTGGCGGGCATGCAGGACGAGGTCAGCGCTTTTTTCCAGTTGGCCGCGCAGTTGGGTGGTGATCCGCGCCGCTACACCGCAGGCACCGAAATACCCTTGCAAACTGTGGACAGCCGCGCCCTGCGGTCGATTGTCTTTGTGGTCGGGTCCGCGCAAACGCTGGAGCTGCCGGGCGGACGCATGCAGACTCTGTATTTAAGTCATAGCGAGCCCCCTGCGTTTGAGGGATCGCGGGGCTCGAAAGGCGAGGTCTGGGC
>CANFHZ010000074.1 GCA_947446885.1 Comamonadaceae bacterium | reverse complement strand
GTTTCATGCGGTGCTCTCGTGGTCAATAAAAAGGGTGTAGATGCTTTAACTGTCTGCGCGGGTCTGGCTCCAGGACTCAGCGGGGTAATCATCCAACTGGCCCAGCGCAAATTGCTCGCCTGGGAAAAAGGTGTGCAGCCGGATGTCGCCGCTGCGGGCGTGGCCTTCCATGCCTTCGAGCCGCGAAATGCGGGCAGCCACCGGGCCGACCTGGGCTCCGGCCGCGCGGTCCAGCCTCTGCCAGGTCAGGGTTTTGATGAACTTGCCCACCGACAGGCCGCCCGAGTAGCGCGCAGCCCCTCGTGTGGGCAGGATGTGGTTGGGGCCGCTGCATTTGTCGCCGTAGGCCACGGTGGTGTTCTCGCCCAAAAACAGCGAGCCGTAATTGCGCAGGTTTTTGAGCCACCAGTCCAGGTCATGCGCCATCACCTGCACGTGTTCGCTGGCGTAGCGGTCACTCAAGGCGACGGCTTCTTCGGGGGTGTCCACCACAGCGACTTCGGCGTAATCGCGCCAGGCTGCCGTGGCCGCGCTGCGGGCCGGCTCGGGCAGGGCGGCAATGGCTGCGGGTGCGCGTGCTATCACGGCTTCGGCCAGTTCGCGTGAGGTGCTGATCAGCCACACCGGCGAGTCCGGACCGTGTTCGGCCTGGCCGATCAGGTCGGCGGTGACGATGTCGGGGTTGGCGCTGGCGTCAGCAATCACCAGGGACTCGGTCGGCCCGGCGACCACGTCAATACCCACCTGCCCGAAGAGCAGGCGCTTGGCTTCGGCCACGTAGCGGTTGCCGGGCCCCACGATGATGTCCGCCGCCTTACCGGAAAACAAACCCTGCGCCAGCGCGGCAATCGCCTGCACGCCGCCCAGGGCCAGCACCATGTCGGCACCGCTGCGTTGCAGGGCGTACAAAATGGCCGGGTGGATGCCGTGCGCGCCGTGGGCCGGTGTGGCCGCCACGATGTTTTCGACCCCCGCCACCTTGGCGGTGCCCACGCTCATGATGGCGCTGGCCGCGTGGGCGTAGCGCCCGCCGGGGACGTAACAGCCAGCCGTCTGGCATGGGATGAGCCGCTGCCCGGCGCGCAGACCCGGCATAAATTCCACATCGAACTCCTGCATGGAGTCGCGCTGCTGCCGCGCAAAGTCGGTGACGCGCTGGTGGGCAAAGCGGATGTCGTCTTTTACGCCCTGGGCCAAGGCTTTTTCGGCCCGGGCAAAGGCCTCGGGGCCGAGCACGATGGGCCCGTCCCAGCCGTCCAGGCTGAGGGCGTAGGCGCGCACCCGGTCTTCGCCGCCAAGCCGGATTTCGCGCAGCATGGTTTGCACCGTCTCGGTGGTCGAGGCGTCGGTGCTTTGGGCGGTGAGGGTCGCGGTCTTCAGGTAGTGGGTCGGCATGGGTGTGGTTCGCAGGGGGTGGCGTCCATAATAGGCAGCGTTTTCACAGACGTCTAAGACCAGATCCGAACAATGCATATGACCAGTTCACAGATGCCCGCGCCGCTTAAGCTGGCAATGGGCGGGGCCTGAGCCTATGGCGCGCAGTGTTGCCGGGCCGGACATGATGTGGCGGCGCTTGTTCCGCCGCTTTGACGACCGCAACAGCACGCTGCAAACCCGCTTGCAGGACATGCTGGTACAAGCCCTGGCCGAGGGCTTTATTGCGCCGGGTGCGCCTTTGCCCTCTAGCCGTGGGTTGGCGCTGGCGCTAGGCATTTCCCGCATGACGGTCACGCTGGTCTTGCAGAACATGTGTGACAAGGGTTTGATCCAGGCGCGCGCACGCAGTGGCTACTTTGCCGACCCTGCGCCCGCCAGTGTGGCTCTGGGCGCGGTGGCGCAGCGCAACGCAAGCGCTGATGCGGGTGGCTGGGACGCGCGTATCAAACAGCGCCCGAGCGGCCAGCGCAATATCCGCAAGCCCTTGGATTGGCAGCAGCAGCCTTATCCCTTTATCTATGGCCAGTGGGATGTGGGTTTGTTCCCGTTTCGGGACTGGCGCAGCTGCGTGCTGGAGTCGCTGCAGGCGCAAGCGGTACGGCGCTGGGCAGTGGACCATATGGACCGCGATGAAGAAAGTCTGGTCACCCAAATCCACGGGCGTTTGCTGCCAGCGCGTGGCATCTGGGTGGACCGCGACGAGATTCTGGTGACCAACGGGGCGCAGCATGCCAGCTACCTGCTGGCCAGTGTGCTGATGGACAGCGGCACCCGCATCGGCATGGAAGATCCCGGCTACCCGGATGCACGCAATGTGTTCGCGCTGCATGGTGCCCAGCTGCTGCCCATGCCGGTCGACGCCGACGGACTGCTGCCCGGCCCGGCCTTGGCGCAATGCGATTACGTCTACCTCACGCCCAGCCACCAATGCCCCACGACGGTCACCATGTCGCTGGAGCGCCGCATGGCGGTGCTGGAGCAGGCGCGTGCCCATGACATCGTGCTGTTGGAGGACGACCACGAAAGCGAACTCAATTTTGCCGGGCGCCCCACGCCCGCACTCAAAAGCCTGGACACCGATGGCCGTGTGCTGTACCTGGGCAGCCTGTCCAAAACCCTGGCCCACGGACTGCGGCTGGGTTATCTGGTGGCACCCGCACCGCTGGTGTGCGAACTGCGCGCCATGCGCCGCCTGATGACGCGCCATGTGTCCACCAACAACCAGCAGGCGGCGGCCAGCTTTATTGCCCACGGTTTCCATGAGGCCTATGTGCGCCGCCTCAACGCGGCCTACAAAGAGCGCGCCCGCGTGTTGGTGGCTGCGCTGGCACAGCACACGCCGACTTTGCAGCCCATGCCAACGCTGGGTGGCTCGGCGCTGTGGGTGCAAGGCCCGCCTGGGCTGGATAGCGCCCGGCTTGCGGCCCGCTTACTGGAACGCGGGGTGGTGATCGAGCCGGGGGCCGTCTTTTACGCGGACGCGCCGCAGGGCTGCAAGCACATGCGCATCGGCTACTCCTCGATTGCGGCAGACCGCATTGACGCCGGTGTTCGGTTGATCGCGGCGGAATTGCTGGAGATGGGTCACGGGCGCGCTTGAGCGCCCACACAGGTCTACGTGCGCGCTTGAGCGCCCACACAGACATAGCGGCGCGCTTGAGCGCGTGCAGCAGAGCAGGGTTTAGCCCACTGCTATCGTGCGTTTGGCCGCAGGTGGCGGCGCATAACCGCCGTGGCGCGAGGTCCGCAGTCCCAGGCGAACCATGCTCTCGCACAGGCCCACGGCGCAAGCCAGGCCGTCGAGCACGGGCACGCCAAAGCGCTGCGACAGGGAGTTCGCCAGATCGGCCATGCCGGCGCAGCCCAGTACGATGGCCTCGGCGCGATCGTGTTCGAGCGCCAGTGCGATTTCGTCCTCGATTTTTTTCAGCGCTTCGGGTTGGGCGTGTTCCAACTCCAGCACCGGCACCTCGGAGGAGCGCACACGCTGGCATTGGCGGTCCAGACCGTAGCGCATCAGGTTGTGTTCCAGGGCCGGCACCGAGCGCGCCAGCGTGGTCACCACAGAAAATTTATTGCACAGCATGGACGCCATGCGGTAGCCCGCCTCGCCAATGCCGACCACCGGTTTGTCGGTCAGGCAGCGCAACGCGTCCAGGCCGGTGTCGTCAAAGCAGGCAATGATGACGGCGTCAAAATCTGTAGCCTCGCGCACGGCCTGCAGCAGACCGGCCAGGCTCATGGCCTCGTCGTAATAGCCTTCAATCGAGGCGGGGCCATGCGGCGATGTCAGGGCTGCAATGGTGGTGCCGGGTGCGGCCACACGCTGCGCGGCAGCGGCAATCTTGGCGGTCATGCCAGCCGTGGTGTTGGGGTTGACGACCAGAATGCGCATACGGTTTCAGACCTCGCCGCCCAGGTAGGCTGCCTGTATGCGTTCGTCGCCCATCAGGGCTTTGGATTCGCCGCTGAGTACCACCTTGCCCGTCGCCAAGGCGTAGGCGCGATGGGAGATGGACAGGGCCATGCGGCTGTTTTGCTCCACCAGCAGCACGCTGACTTTCTCGTCACGCGAGATGGCCACGATGGCGCGGGCAATGTCCTGCACCAGCTTGGGTGCGATGCCCAGGCTGGGCTCGTCCAGCAGCAGCATGCGCGGCTTGGCCATCAGGGCGCGGCCAATCACCATCATCTGCTGTTCGCCGCCCGAGAGCGTACCGGCCTGCTGCGCAAAACGCTCGCGCAAGCGTGGAAAACGCTCCAGCACGCTGTCCAGGCTGCGCGCGATACCGGCCTTGTCGTCGCGGGTGAAGGCACCCATCAACAGGTTGTCTTTGACGGACATAAAGGGGAAGACGCGCCGCCCTTCGGGAACCATGGAAATACCCTTGCGCACGATCTCGGCAGTGGGCGTGCCATCGAGGCGCTCTCCCATGAAATGGATCTCGCCTGCGTGCAAGCGCGCCAGGCCGGTGATGGCGCGCAGGATGGACGATTTGCCCGCGCCGTTGGCGCCGATGAGCGCCACGGTTTCACCCTCTTCGAGCGTGATGGACACGCCTTTGAGGGCGTAAATCTGGTCGTAATAGAGCTCGACCTGGTCGAAGCGGAGCAGCGCGGTCATGGCCTCACATCCCGATGGCTGCGTCCTCGGAGCCGAGATAGGCTTCGATGACCTTGGGGTTATTCTGGATTTCGGCGGGTGTTCCTTCGGCGATTTTTTCGCCGAAGTTGAGCACCACGATGCGGTCCGAAATTTTCATCACGGCTGGCATGTCGTGCTCCACCAGCAGCACGGTGACGCCGCGCACTTCGCGCAACTTGCGCACCAGCTGCACCATGTGCATGGTCTCATCGTGGTTCATGCCGGCGAAGGGCTCGTCCAGCAGCAGCACGGTTGGCTGCGTCGCGAGGCCGATGGCCATACCCAGCGCGCGCAAATGCCCTTGCGGCAGGTTGGAGGCCAGCTCATCGCGGATTTTTTGCAGACCCAGAAAATCAATGATGTCGTCCGCTGACTCCGCAAACAAGGCCTCGTCGTCAGTGGCCAGGCGGGTACCCAGAAAGAAGCCCAGCAGCGATGCCCGCGAGCGCAGATGGTGCGCGACGATGATGTTTTCGCGCACCGTCATCGAGCGGAAGATGGTGGTTTCCTGGAAGGTGCGCACCACACCTTTGCGGGCGACGATGTGCGGTGCGAGGTCGCTGATGCGCTCACCCCGGAACAAGACCTCGCCTGCGCTCGTCGGCACGAAGGAGGCGATCAGTTTGAACAGCGTGGACTTGCCCGCGCCGTTGGGGCCAATGACAGACAGAATTTCGCCTTGGCGAACCGAGAAGCTGACCTGGTTGACGGCCACCAGGCCGCCGTAGCGTTTGGTCACGCCTTTGACTTCGAGGATGGCGCTCATAGGCGCACCTTTTTACGGTCCATCAGACTCAGCAGCCCGTTGGGCAGCCACAGCATCAGAGCGATCATCAGCCCCGAATAAATCAGCAGCTGGAAGCGCCCGGTGGCAAACAGCAAATCCCAGCCGAAGTACAGCAGCAGCGTGCCGAGCATGGGGCCGAATACAAATCCCAGGCCGCCCAAAAAGCAGTTGAGCATGAAGTTCACGCTGTCGGTGATCTGGAAAGAAGAGGGATACAGCGACTGCGAAATCGCCACAAAACTCGCCCCGGCAATGCCGCCCAAAAAGGACGAAATCGCATAGGCCAGCACCCGCAGCCAGGCAATGTTCACGCCGATGGACGAGGCCAGTTCCTCGTTCTGCTGCAGGGAGCGGCACAGGTGCCCCAGCCGCGAATGAACGATACGCCACAGCACCGCGTAGGTCAGCACCATCATGACCACAGCCATGAAATAAAAAGCCAGCTTGGGGTTGGCCAGGGTGTTGAAGTCCGGGATCACGGTCAGCCCCAGGATGTTCAGCTCGGCAGGCAGGCGGATGGAGGTGATGCCTTTGGCTCCGTTGGTGAATGGCATGGCCAGCGCGGTGAGGCGGCTGACCTCGGTGAGCACCAGCGTCACCATCGCAAAGTACACGCCGCGCAGCCGCAGGATGGGCAGCCCGATCAGCACCGAAAGCAGCGCGCAAAAGGTGCCGGCCAATGGCAGCGTCCACCAAAAGCTGATATCACCCCGTGTTATCAAAAGGGCCGACACATAGCCTCCCACTAGCGCATACGCGCCTTGGCCGATGTTGATGCGGCCGATGTAAAACGTGAGCCACACACCGGCCGAGGCGATGGACAGCAGCGCAACTGCGGTCAGCGTGTAGTACAGGTCGACCCGACCGGATACGGCAATGGCCGCAGGCACCAGCACCAGCACGACCAGAAGAAAGAGGGCGACCGCGCCCCAGCGTTGGGTGTTGCGCATATCAGCCCCAGGGTTTGCCCATCAGGCCCTGCGGACGCAGGGCCAGAAACACCATCAGCGACGCAAAGATTGCCAGGTAGGTGATCTCGCCGGACGAGGCCAGCAGCGTCAGGCCTACGCTTTCCATCATGCCCAGAATGAAGCCGCCCAGAATGGCGCCCGAAATCACGCCTGCGCCGCCAATCATGATCATCATGAAGGCCTTGATGGACGTCGGGCCGCCCATGCCCAGATTGATGCCGGTGATCGTGACCAGCAAGCCGCCGACGATGCCCGCCAGCATGGCCCCCAGCGCGAAACCGATCATGGAATAGCGGTCCACGTCCACGCCCATCAGCCGTGCCGCGACCTTATCCTGGGCCAGCGCGCGCATGGCGCGGCCGGTTTTGGAATGCTGCATAAAGAGAATGAACACCGCGACCAGTGCCAGCGCCAGCACCCCGATCAGGATGCGGTCGTAAGGCATGATGATGATGAAGTCCCAGTTCAGGACGCCATCGACAATTTTGGGCAAGCCGCGCTGCTTTTCGCCGAAGACCAGCAGAATCACCGCATCCAGAAAAAACGCAATGCCCGCAGCCAGCAGCATGGTGCTTTCCTCGCGTTTGGAATTGCGGATCACCGGACGGAATAAAAAGCGCTCCACCAGCGCGCCAATGACGGCCAGGGCCACGCCCGAGGCCAGCAGGCCCACGATAAAGGGCAACCCGAATTGAGACACCACGGTGTAGGTGACAAAACCGCCCAGCACATACATTTGGCCATGGGCGAAATTGAGCACATTCATCAAAGAAAAAATCAGCGTCAAGCCCAGGGCTATCAACGCGTACTGCGCCCCCAGGTACAAACCGTTCACCAGCACTTGTTCCATGCACGCCTTGCTGTAACGCTATTGAAAAAAAGGGGCGGCAGGCCTGGCACGCGCCAGACCCGCCGCGGGTTCAGCGGTGTTCCGTATCAGTCGACGCTGGCAACGAACATGGTTTCGAACTTGCCGTCTTTGTAGACGTTCACCACCAACGGCACCGAGACCTGGCGCTTCTGACCGAAGGATGTTGTGCCCACATAGTGCAGCTTGGCATTACCCACCATGTAGGGGTTAGGCGCTTCAAACTTGTCCATGGTTTTCTGGAACTCTTTGACGTCCGTCATGGCTTTGGGGTTGGCCTTGAGGGTTTCCAGGATGTACTCCAGGGCGTAGACCTTGGTGTTGGACTCGTCGTTGTACTCGCCAAATTTCTTGGTGTAGCGGGCCACGAATTCACGCATCTTGTCGGATGCGAGTTGCGGCGTGGACGCGCCGCCCACCGAAATAAAGCCGTCAGCCAGTTTGCCCGCGCCTTCTTTGAGCACGTTGGCGTCCTGCGCGGTTTCGGTGGATATCAGGCCTTTGAAGCCCATCTCGCGCGCCGAGCGGATCAGCTGCGGTGCCTGGGCGGGTGCGACACCCGACAGAACCAGCAGGTCAGGCTGGGTTTTGAGCACGGGCAGCAGCACAGGTGTGAAGTCGGTGGTATCAACCTGGTAGGTCACGTTGGCGGACACCACACTGAGGCCGAGTGCCTTGGCAGCAGCGGCACCACTGTCACGCTGGCTCAAGGGGTCGGACTCGTTGGCCGCCACAAAAGCGACTTTCTTGACGCCTTTTTCCTTCATCAGGTGCTTGTAAATGGCGGGGCCGGACTGGTAGTTGGCGACCATGCCCAAAATCGCATTGCTGGCGGGTTTGGTGTACAGCTCTTTGGGGAAGGCGTAGGGGAAATACATGATGCCGCGGCTCTCGGCCACAGGACGCACGGCGGCAGCGCCGTCATCCACATTGGGGCCGACCACATAGTGGATGCCTTCCTGCGCCATTTTTTCCATACCCGCGATGGCGCGCTTGGGATCTTTTTGGTCATCAAAAGCGACGATTTGCACGTCGTACGTGGTACCGCCGATTTTGACGCCGCCGGTTTCGTTGATCCAGTCTGCACGGGTTTCCATGGAGCGCTGGTTGGAGATGCCCCAGCTTGCGGCCGGGCCGGAGGTCACCCCGACAAAACCGATTTTGAGCACCGGATTTGCGGCGAAGGCGGCGCTGCTCAGGGTCAGACCGAGCACGGCGCTCATCACGCCGGAGACCAGGAAATTACGTTTTTTCATGAAGAAACTCCTAGGGGAAGGATGAAGGAAAAGGGCGGCTGATACCCAACCACGACAGACCGATTGGGCAGACGGTTGGTGACCGCATCATGCATCTTGTTAACAATTTCGTCAACGCATCTGGCCGGTATTTGCGGCTATTTAAAGGACATCTAAGGGTAATTCTCTAGAGTTTTCGAAGGGCCTTACGCCATCTGCGGAGTCAGAATGGCTCTCACAATCAGGGTTTACACCCAGTTCTGGGCTATGCATCGTTAACAAAAAAATGCCCTTCCATTTTTTCACCGGACAATCATGTCTTTGCCCGTTATTGCGAAGAGAGATTCCATGGTGACGATGGCCAGTCAGGATGATGCGGAGGAAGCCCGCATCGTTGAACGCATTTACGAAGCAGTGATGGACCAGCGCCTTGCGCCCGGGGCCAAACTGTCCGAGGCGGCGCTGTGCGAGGCCTTTGGCGTGGGCCGTATGCGCATACGGCGCAGCCTGCTGATTCTGGCCAGCCGCGAGGTCGTGGATTTGCAGCCCAACCGCGGCGCTTATGTGGCCCAACCTACGGCGGATCAGGCGCGCGAAGTCTTTGAGGCGCGTTTGATGATTGAGCCGCCACTGGCCAGGCTGGCGGCGCAGCGCATCAAGCGCGCCGGTATCCACGCACTCGAAGCCCATCTGGACAAAGAAGCGGCTGCGCACGCTGCTGGCAACCGTCGCGAGGCGATCCGCCTCTCGGGCCAGTTCCATGCGGCGCTGGCGCAGGTGGCGGAGAACACGGTCACGCTGCGCATCGTCAAGGATCTGATTACCCGCAGCTCCATCATCATTGCCATGTATGGCGACGCAGGCTTCAGTAATTGCCGCGACGATGAACACTCCGCCATCGCCGCCGCCTTGCGCGCACGCGACGCGGACGGGGCCGAAACCCTGATGCGGGCCCACTTGGGCCATATCAAAGACCATTTGCAGCCCGGCCGCCAGGCCTTGCCGACCCAGGATTTGGTCGCGCTTTTTGGCAGCGCACGGACCTAGCCGCGCTTCAAGCCGGGCGGGCTGGCGGGTGCTTGCGGTGCACAATGCCCGGATGTACTTTTACGAACCCTGCAACGGCCACGGCCTGCGCCATGACCCCTTCAACGCCATCGTCGCGCCCCGGCCCATAGGCTGGATTTCCACCTGCGCCGAGGACGGCACACCCAACCTGGCACCTTACAGTTTTTTCAACGCGTTCAACTACACGCCGCCCTTGGTGGGTTTTGCCAGCCTGGGTGAAAAAGACAGCCTGCGCAACGCCCGAACGACTGGCGAATTTGTCTGGAATCTGGTGACGCAGGATCTGGCCCAGGCCATGAACCAGAGCAGCGCGCCGGTGCCCTTCGGCACCAGTGAATTCGCGCTGGCGGGGCTGGACATTGCGCCGTCACGCGTTGTGCGGCCCCCAAGGGTTGCTGCAAGCCCCGTGGCTCTGGAATGCAAAGTCACCCAGATCATCCAGTTGCAAACCCAGTCGGGCGCTGCGATAAACACCTGGCTGACCATGGGCGAGGTGGTTGCAGTCCACATTGACGACAGCCTGATCCGGGACGGCGTCTACCAGACCGCTGCGGCCCGGCCGGTGGTGCGCGGCGGGGGGCCGGGTGACTATTTCAGCATCGGCCCCGAGCAGCTGTTCCGCATGACGCGGCCCACCTGAGCCAGAATCGCACCCTTACTTTGTGCCATCCCTCCCCTGAAAGCAACTTATGCGCGCCCTCGTGCTCACCAAAGAACCCACGTTTTCCGCCACCGTCTCTGACATCGCCGTGCCTGTGGTTCCCGCCGCTTCGGTGCGGGTGCAGGTGGACTACTCCACCCTGAACTACAAGGACGGCCTGGCCATCACCAACGCAGCGCCGGTGGTCCGTTTGTGGCCCATGGTGGCCGGTATTGACGGTTCGGGCACCGTGCTGGAGTCGCAGCACCCGGACTGGAAGGCCGGCGACGCGTTTGTGCTCAACGGCTGGGGCGTGGGCGAGACGCATTGGGGCTGTCTGGCCGAGCAGGCCGTGCTCAAGGGTGACTGGCTGGTGCGCCGACCGGCGGCCTTCAGCGCCCGCCAGGCCATGGCGATCGGCACTGCCGGTTACACCGCCATGCTGTGCGTGATGGCGCTGGAGCGCCACGGCCTCACGCCGGGCGAGGGTGAAGTGCTGGTCACCGGCGCCAGTGGCGGCGTGGGCAGTGTCGCAGTGGCGCTGTTATCGAGTCTGGGCTATCGCGTGGTTGCCAGTACCGGCAAGCTGGCCGAGACCGCGTATTTGCAGGGCTTGGGTGCGCACGAGGTCATAGACCGCCTTGCCTTGTCGGCACCTGGCAAACCCATGCAGGCCGAACGCTGGGCTGCCGTGGTCGACAGCGTGGGTTCACACACCTTGGCCAACGTCTTGGCGCAAACCCGGTACGGCGGCGCAGTAGCCGCCTGCGGCCTGGCCCAAGGCCGTGATTTGCCCACGACAGTGGTGCCCTTTATTTTGCGCAATGTGGCGCTCTTGGGCGTGGATTCGGTCATGGCGCCGCGCGCCTTGCGCCAAGCCGCTTGGGACCGTTTGGCCCGCGATTTGGACACCGGAAAACTGGCGTCTATGGTGGAAGAAGTCAGCCTCGACCAAGCGGTGGAAAAAGCCCAGGCTTTGATGGCCGGGCAGGTGCGCGGCCGGTTGGTGGTCAAGATCTGAAGTCGGGCAGCGAGCGGCCCTACCGCGTACTCCGCGTTGCGCCATGTGCCTGATCGCCTGGAACTGGCAGCCCGGCAAAGGTTTGCTACTGCTGGCCAATCGCGACGAGTTCTATGCCCGCCCCACGCTGCCGCTGCACCGCTGGGCTGACGGAGACCTGCTGGCCGGTAAAGACCTGCAGGGCGGAGGCACCTGGTTGGGTCTGGGCCGGGGAGGGCGGCTGGCGGCCTTGACCAATGTGCGCGACCCGCGCCAGTTCCGCGCCGACGCGCCGACCCGTGGCACGCTGGTGGCGGATTTTTTGCGCGGGGAGATGAGCGGACCGGCATACCTGGCGCAGCTTGTGCCGCAGGCCCCGGCATTCAATCCCTTCAACCTCTTGCTGTTCGACGGCGAGCGTCTGCTGGGTTTTGAGAGCCAGGGGGCACGCACGATACCCCTGTCGGCGGGTGTCAATGCCGTGTCGAACGCCCGCTTCAACACCCCGTGGCCCAAATTGCAGCGCCTGACACACGCGCTGCGCCAGCGCGGTGTGCCCGATGTGGTTCAGCCCCAGGACGTGCTGCCGCTGCTGACCGATACCCAAACCGCCAGCGACGCGCAGTTACCCGATACCGGCGTTCCGCTGGCCACTGAGCGGGCCTTGTCAGCCACCTTTATCCGCACGCCCGACTACGGCACCCGGGCCTGCAGCATTGTTCATATGCGCGGGCAGCAGACAGAATTTTGGGAGCAGGAGTTTGGAGCCGATGGCGTGGGGACGCTGCGCCACCAGATCGCAATTCCGGGTGGCTAGCAGCGGGCGCGACTAGACTCAGCCGCTACTGAACTCAGGAGTACGTACGTGGCAGTGACTGAAAGCAGCGTTCTTGCGGCGCTTCAAAGCGTGGTGGATCCCAATACGGGCAAAGATTTTGTATCGGCGCGGTGCATCAAAAACCTGCGTATCGCGGGCGACACCGTGGACTTTGACCTGGAACTGGGCTACCCGGCAGCCAGCCAACTCGAAGGCTTTTGCCAGGCCCTGGCTGCCGCGGCGCAAACGCTGAATGGTGTTGTGCATGTGGAGATACAGCCGCGTCTGAACGTCTCCGCGCACGCCGTGCAGCGCGGCGTGCAATTGCTGCCGGGTGTGAAAAACATCGTGGCGGTGGCATCCGGCAAAGGCGGCGTGGGCAAAAGCACCACGGCAGTCAATATCGCGCTGGCGCTGGCCGCCGAAGGTGCTTCGGTAGGGCTCTTGGATGCCGATATCTATGGGCCCAGCGTGCCCATGATGATGGGTATCAATGGCAAACCGGATACCTCGGATGGCAAAACCATGGAGCCCCTAGTCAATTACGGTGTGCAGGTGATGTCCATTGGCTTTCTGGTGGATGCGGACCAGGCCATGATTTGGCGCGGCCCCATGGCTACGCAGGCGCTGGAACAACTGCTGCGCCAGACCAACTGGAAAGACCTGGACTATCTGGTGGTCGATATGCCACCGGGCACCGGCGATATCCAGCTCACGCTCAGCCAGCGGGTTCCCATGACGGGCGCGGTGATCGTCACCACGCCGCAGGACATCGCCCTGTTGGATGCGCGCAAAGGCATCAAGATGTTTGAGAAAGTGGGCGTGCCGATTCTGGGCATCGTCGAGAACATGGCGGTCCATGTGTGCACCCAATGCGGACACGTGGAGCACATCTTCGGGGCCGATGGCGGCCGCCAGATTGCCGCGCAGTACGAGACCGATTACCTGGGCGGACTGCCGCTGGCCTTGTCCATCCGCGAGCAAGCCGACAGCGGCAGGCCGACTGTGGTGGCCGACCCGGATGGCGACTTCGCTGGAATCTACAAGGCTTTAGCGCGCAAGGTGGCTGTGGCGATTGCGGCCAAGAACAAGGACTTTTCGTCCAAGTTTCCGACCATCACGGTGTCCAAAGACACCTGAGCCCTGTGCGGCCCAGGCCGCCATCCAAGACCTGCGCGGCTCAGGCCGCTGTTTGCGCAAAGCGCGGCGCGGTCGGGCGCACATCGCCCTGGTAGAAGCTGCTGTAATGCTGCATCAGGTGCTGCCCGTGCGCGGCGTCCTGGTCAGCGCGCAGGACCGCGCTGCTGAAGCCGCAGCGCTGCATTTGCGTGAGCTGGTCAATCAGCACGTCACCAACGGC
>CANFHZ010000073.1 GCA_947446885.1 Comamonadaceae bacterium | reverse complement strand
TATGGCCGGGTCCGGCCTTGCGCCGCTCAATTACCATTCCACTATGAAAATTTTGGCAATTGACGACCACGAACTGGTACGCGAAGGTTTGCGCCATGTGCTGCAAATGCTGGGGGATGACGTCCAGATCCTGCAGTCCGACAATGCACAGCAGGCCTTTATGCGGCTGATCGCGCACCGCGATCTGGATCTGATCTTGTTGGACTACCACCTGCCGGATATGACTGGATTGGAGATGCTGCAGGAGCTGGGTCGGCGGGCACCGGAAGTTCCTGTGCTGATGATCTCCGGCATGGCCAACGCCCAGTTGATGCGGCAGGTGCTCACTGCGGGGGCAGCCGGGTTCATCAGCAAATCCAGCCCCAGTGATTTGCTGCTCAAAGCCATCAAGGTGGTGCTGGATGGCGGCATCTACACGCCAGAGGATTTGCGTGATCTGGAAGGCCTTATTGTCGACGGCGTCATGCCCAAGCGCGCCTCGCTCTCGCGCACGCAAGAGCGGGTTTTCCGTTGCATGATCGATGGTATGAGCAACCGCGATATTGCGCACAAACTCGATATCGGTGAGGAAACCGTGAAGTCGCACGTGTCATCCATCCTGCGTTACTTCGACGTACAAAACCGCACGCAGGCGGTATTGGCAGGCGTTAATTACGGGTTCAGACCCGGCATCTAAAGCGCTGTTTCGCCCGCACGCACGCGGCGCAACCATGCACGCAATTTGGCGGGCCGTACCGGCTTGTCCAGCATGACCACGCCCTGGTCCTGCCATTGGGCACGCAGGCCGCTATCGCTCGGCGCACCGAATAAACAAGCCGCAAGCTGTGTTCCGCACTGGCGGCTGACCATCGCGAGTGCACCCAACTCTGGCAGGTCTGCGGCCGCCGTTTGCACCGCATCCATCGCCGGCGGACCGGCCAGGGAAAAATCACACAGCAGCACGCGGGGCAGAAAATCCTCCTGCTGCATGCGCAGCAAGGCCGGTGCCAGGGCAGCTTCGGCCACCACCGTGCAGCCCCAGGAAACCAGCAGACCCTGGGTGGCGGCGCGCAAACTGTCCTCGGGCTCCAACAGCAGAACCCGCAAGTCCGCCAAATCGGCAAGGTGTGCCGATCCGGGCGCCTGCTCGGTGTGCCGATCCGCTTCGGGCTGAATCCGGCGTGCCTGCGCGATCGGCAAGGTCACCGAAAACCGGGCACCGCAACCCAGCGCGGAGCGCAGGGACAGCGCGGCCCCGAGAACGTCGGCGGTGCGCGCGACGATGTTGAGCCCCAAACCCATACCCTTGGAGACGTCAGAGCTCTCCCCGTCAACCCGGTAAAACTCCTGAAAAATGCGCCCGTGGTGGGCTGGATCGATGCCGCGTCCGCTGTCCATCACATCGATGCGTACGCCGGTTCCGTCATGCACCTTGCGGCAGACAATCAGCACCGCACCCTGGCTGGTGTAGCGCAAGGCGTTATGGCCCAGATTCATCACCACCCGCTGCAGCAACGCGGGGTCGGTCAGGGCCCACAAATTCGTAGGACGCACACGCAAGCGCAGACCCTGGGCACGGGCTTGGGCAGACAACGCGGCGCGCACCGCTTGGAAGGTGTGTTCCACAGGGTGCGCACGAAATTCGGGCTTGACCGCGCCCGCCTCAAGCTGGGAGAGATTCAGCAAGCCGTCAAGCAAATCCTGCATGGACTGCACCGCCGACTCCAGGTTGTCTACCAAAGCGTCCGCGCCACTGCCTAGCGGCATCTGGCCCAGGCGGGCAATGAAAAGGCCCATGGCATGCATGGGCTGGCGCAGATCATGGCTGGCAGCCGCAATAAAACTCGACTTTGCCCGGGTGGCGTTTTCTGCCTCCTCTTTGCGCTGCCTCAGCTCTCGGGTTACGTCGGCCACCAGCGCCTCGAGCTCTTCCTTGCCCCAACGCAAGCGCTGGCCGATGGCGTTGAGCGTACGGTAACTCGGCGCCAAGGGGCCGTCATTGCGCGCCAGCACCGCAATCTGCGAAAAATCGTTGTTATCCAGACTTTGAATCGCCGCATTCAGACGCGCCGTCTGGACGCGTTCGCGCCGCAAAGCACGCCATGCCACCAGCCCGCTGAGGCCGCAGGCCAGGGCCAACACCGCAATTACCCATTCCCGCAACAAGGCTGACCTCCCATTCAACGGTTCATCTCGCCCGCAGCTGCGGCGGCGAACACGGTTCACAATAAGCCCCATGGCCGAAAATTCCACGCCCCGCATTGTCCAACTCGTGGACCAACGCACCCGCCGCTTGCCCGCGCCACCAGCGGCCTTCAGCGCCGGCACCCGGCTGCTGCCCAAAGGGCACTTGCAGGATACCTTGCACCGGCCCTTGCACGACCTGCGCATCAGCGTGACCGACCGCTGCAATTTCCGCTGCAGCTACTGCATGCCCAAGGAAGTTTTCGATAAGGATTATGTCTACCTGCCGCAGTCGGACTTGCTCAGTTTTGAGGAAATCACCCGTATCGCCACACAGTTCGTCGCGCATGGAGTCGAAAAAATCCGGCTGACCGGCGGTGAACCGCTGCTGCGCAAAAACCTGGAGGTGCTGGTTGCGCAACTGGCTGCTTTGCGCACCCCGCAGGGCAAACCGCTGGACCTGACGCTCACCACCAATGGCGCATTGCTGGCGCGCAAAGCTGCAAGCCTGCGGGCCGCAGGCTTGCAGCGCGTCACCGTCAGCCTGGATGGCCTGGACGATGCGGTGTTCAAGCGCATGAATGACGTCGATTTCCCGGTCTCGGACGTGTTGGAGGGTATTACCGCAGCCCAGGCCGCAGGGCTGGGCCCTATCAAGGTCAATATGGTGGTCAAACGCGGCACCAATGACCATGAAATCCTGCCCATGGCGCGGCATTTCCGGGGCAGCGGCGTGGTGCTGCGCTTCATCGAATACATGGACGTGGGTGCCACCAATGGCTGGCGCATGGACGATGTTCTGCCGTCCAGCGCCGTGGTGGCCCGCATCCAGTCCGCCATGCCCTTGGTCGCGTTGCAAGCCGTGCAAGCGGGTGAGACCGCGCAGCGCTGGGGTTATGCAGGGACGGACGGGCAACACGACCCGCGCCTGGGCGAAATCGGCGTAATCAGCAGCGTGACCCAGGCTTTTTGCGGCGATTGCAGCCGCGCGCGCCTGTCCACCGAAGGCCAGCTCTATCTGTGCCTGTTTGCCAGCCAGGGCTACGACTTGCGCAGTCTGGTGCGCGCCAAAACGGACGACGCCGACCTGGCCTCGGCCATTGCCCATATCTGGCAAGGCCGCAGCGACCGCTATTCCGCCCTGCGCGCCACGCTGGCGCCCGAGACGGGCGCAGCCACCAGCAGTGCAGCCAAGCGGGTGGAAATGAGCTACATCGGGGGCTGATCCTGCATGTCCGCCGCCCTCGCAACACCCGCCACCCCGGCGATCCGCGCGGACCAGATCTGCGCTGTGGTGCTGGCCGGGGGCGAGGGTCGGCGCATGGGCGGGGTGGACAAAGGCCTGCAAGTTCTGCATGGCCAACCCTTGGCCCGCCACGCACTGCAACGCCTGCAAGAGCAGACACTGGGCGTGCCCCGCACGCTGGCCATCAACGCCAACCGCAGCCAGTCGGTCTATGCCAGCTGGGGCTGTCCGGTATGGGCGGACACCGTGGGCGGCTTTGCCGGACCGCTGGCCGGTTTTCACACCGCCTTGGAGCACTGCGCCGCCACGCACGACTACCTACTGACCGTACCCTGCGACTCACCCCTGTTTCCGCTGGATCTGCTGGCGCGCCTGGCACAGGCGCTCGGCACGGGGCAGGCGGATGTCGCCATGGCCTGCGCCCCGGACGGGCCACAGGACCACAGCGTACGCAGGCAACCGGTGTTTTGCCTGCTCAAAACCAGTCTGTACGCCAGCCTCTCTGCCTACCTGCATGCAGGTGGACGCAAGATTGACGCGTGGACCCAGGCACAGCACCAGGTCGACGTCGCATTCAATCTTGCGCAGGATGACCCGCGCGCTTTTTTCAACGCCAACACCTTGGCTGAACTGCAGACGCTGGAAGACCCGACCTCCACCTTGCTATGAAAAGCCTGGAACACATTGCTGCGGCGCTGCAGGGCTATGACCCGCAGGCCCTGCCCGCCCACACGGTGAACGCGTTTTTGGCGCAGCTGGTGCCCGCACCGACCCGCACCGAAACCATTCCCCTGATGCAAGCGCTGGGCCGGGTGCTGGCCGACGATGTGATCTGCCCGATCAACGTCCCCGATCACGACAATTCGGCCATGGACGGCTACGCCTTTGATGGCAGCCGACTGCGCTCCGACGCGCCCCTGTCACTCCAGGTGGTGGGCACTGCGCGCGCAGGCGCGGCGTATGGCGGCCCAGTCGGCCCAGACCAATGCGTCAAGATCATGACCGGCGCGGTGATGCCCGCAGAATTGGACACCGTGGTTCCGCAGGAACTGGTGACTGAGGATGACGGGATGGTCACGCTGGCACCGGGCCTTGTGGGACGCGGCGACAACCGGCGCCTGGCGGGCGAAGACCTGCGCCGGGGCAGCGCGGCGCTCGCGCGCGGAGCCCGGATCACGCCTGCCGCGCTGGGCCTGATCGCCAGCCTGGGGCTGCCAGAAGTGCGCGTCTACGCTCGTCTGCGGGTGGCCTATTTCAGCACCGGCGACGAGATCCTTAGCCTGGGCGAAGCCCCTCGGGAAGGCGCCGTCTTTGACAGCAACCGCTACACCGTGTTCGGGATGCTGCAGCGCATGGGCGTTGACGTGCTGGATCTGGGCGTGGTGCCGGATCAGCCCGCAGCACTCGAGGCTGCGTTCAGCCGCGCCGCGCGCGAAGCGGATGCCACCATCACCAGCGGCGGGGTCAGCGTGGGTGAGGCGGACCATACGAAAGCCATGATGCGCAAACTGGCCTGTAGCGCGCCGGACGGCAGTGGCGGCGGCGTGGTGTTCTGGCGCATCGCCATGCGCCCGGGCCGCCCTATGGCAGTCGGGCGCATAGGCCATAAACCGCTGTTCGGTCTGCCCGGCAACCCGGTGGCTGTGATGGTGACCTTTCTGGCCTTTGTCCGCCCGGCGCTGTCGCAGATGATGGGGGCCCAGGTTAGCGAAGCGCCGTTGCTGCAGGCGCGCAGCAGCGAAGCCATCCGCAAAAAGCCGGGCCGCACCGAATACCAGCGCGCCATCGTCCAAACCGACAACAACGGGGCGTTGACGGTACGGACCACGGGGCAGCAGGGTTCCGGGGTTTTACGTTCGATGGTCGAGGCCAACGGCCTGCTGGTACTGGCCCACGACCAGGGTAATGTGGAGATCGGCGATACCGTCAGCGTGATGCTTTTTGAGGGCGTGATGTAGCGCCTGTTCAGGCCACATCCATCGCCAGGGTGACGCCCTGGTTGGCCAGCGCGTCGGCGCGCTCATTGCCGGGATCGCCCGCATGGCCTTTGACCCAACGCCAATCGATGCGGTGCCCGCCCTGTGCCACCAGCGCGTCCAAGCGCTGCCACAAGTCCACGTTCTTGACCGGCTGTTTGGAAGCGGTCTTCCAGCCCTTGGCTTTCCAACCGGGCAGCCACTCGGTGATGCCCTTGAGCACATATTGGCTATCCAGATGCAGGATCACCGCGCAGGGTCGCTTCAGCGCGGACAGCGCCTGGATGACCGCCATCATTTCCATGCGGTTATTGGTGGTGCCCAGCTCGCCGCCGCAGAGTTCTTTGCGTGTCCCGTCTGCAGCGCAGAGCAAGGCCCCCCAGCCGCCGGGCCCTGGATTGCCCTTGCAGGCGCCATCGGTGTAAATCACGACTTCATTCATGGGGCATTCCGTGTTTTCCGGTTTCGAGGTGGCTGGCGACGGGGGCGGTCTGGGCGGCACGCTGGGGCTTGGGTTTCCAGGCCGGTGTGAGCACACGCATGCCGCGCACCCGCTTGACGCCGACCACCACATAGCAAGCACCCAGAACCGGCCACCAGCGCGCACCCCAGCGCTCCATAAACCCCCAACGACCCAGCCATTTCGCGCTGCGCACAGGCGGCACGTAGCAGCCAAATTGCACACGCTCGGTGTCAAAACTGAGCAGCCGCAACCAGTCACGCAAACGCCAGTGCCCGATGACCTCTTCCGCCTGCGGCAAATACAGGGGGCCCAACTGTCCACGCAGGCCCACACGCCGCAGCAGCTTGCCCAGGCCCTGGCGCAAGGTCCACAGGCTGACCGGGTTCAAGCCGCAAATCACCACGCGCCCTTCCGGCACCAACACGCGCTCCACCTCGCGCAAGGCCGCATGGGGATCGATGCTGCTCTCCAGGGTATGAGGCAATACCAGCAGATCCAGGCTGGCGGCAGGAAAAGGCAGGGCAGAAAAGTCGGTCAGCACGGCACAACGCAACGGTGTGTCGGAGCGCGTTTGTTGGTCGGCCAGCCAGCGGTGCGGCATGCGGTTGCTGCGCAAGGCGTCTAATGCGGGGATTCCCAGTTGCAAAGCATGGAAGCCGAATGCGTCGGAAACGGCGGCATCTATGCGCAGTTGTTCCCAGTCCAACAGGTAGCGGCCCGCAGGCGTGGCCAGCCAATCCTGCAAACCTATAATTTGATCGTCCATGAAACCTATTCACATGCCCGTTTGGGAACCCGGCCATCCCAATCGTTCGGGGCATTCTATTCACCTGCTAGCAAGGTCCATTCCGCCCGGCCCCAGCATCCTCGACGCTGCCCTTTCGCGTACGGCACACCCCCAATTCTTATGCATTTCCTTGTGATGAACCCTGTGCGGGCCGCCCTGTTAACCGGGCTGTCTTTGCTGCTGATGGGCGGCACCGCGCTGGCCCAGAGCGAGCCCGAGGCGCTGCCCCCGCCGATCAATCTCGAAGGGAGCAGCAGGCGGGTCGCGACGCTGGAAGCACCGTCTGAAATTTGGGACCGTATCCGCACCGGATTTGCCATGCCGGACCTGGACACCGACCAGGTACGCGAGCGTGAAGTCTGGTACTCCGGCCGACCGGACTACCTCTACCGCATGACGGAACGTTCACGCAAGTACCTGTTCCACATCGTCGAAGAACTGGAACTGCGCGGCATGCCAACCGAACTGGCACTGCTGCCCTTTGTGGAAAGCGCCTTCAATCCGCAAGCGGTGTCCACCGCGAAGGCGGCAGGCATGTGGCAATTCATGCCTGCCACCGGCAAGTCGTTTGAACTCAAGCAAAACGTCTTCCGGGATGACCGCAGGGACGTTCTGGCCAGTACCCGTGCAGCATTGGACTATTTGCAACGGCTCTACGGTATGTTTGGCGACTGGCACTTGGCGCTGGCAGCCTACAACTGGGGCGAAGGCAATGTAGGCCGCGCCATCGCCCGCAACCAGCAACGAGGACTCGGCACCAGCTACCTGGATCTGCCCATGCCGGCCGAAACCCGGCTGTATGTGCCCAAGTTGCAGGCCATCAAAAACATCGTGGCGCAGCCGCAGTCTTTCAATTCCCAATTGCCTGCTATCGGCAACCACCCGTACTTCACCAGCGTGCCCATCAGCCGTGATATCGACGTAACGCTGGCCGCCAAGCTGGCGCAGATCACCCTGGACGATTTCAAGGCGCTGAACCCCTCGGCCAGCAAGCCGGTTATCTTGGCTGCAGGCAAGCCCTACATCCTGCTGCCCTGGGACAACGCGGAGGTTTTTCAGAACAATCTAAACGGCTTCGCCGGTGCCCGGCTGGCGAGTTGGACGGTATGGGTGGTACCCCAGACCATGAGCGTGGCAGCAGCGGCCAAACGGGCCGGGATGGGCGAGCAGCAGTTGCGGGAAATCAATGGCATCCCGGCGCGCATGCTCATCGGTGCCGGATCGTCGTTGCTGGTGCCACGCGGGGCCAAATTGGAGCAGGATGTCGCGGTCAAAGTGGCCGACAACGGCCAGCTGTCACTGGCCCCCGAGATCGTGCTCAAGCGCACGGTGGTGAAAGCCGGCAAGAAGGACACGGTGGCCAGCATCGCCAGCCGCTACAAAACTTCACCCGCCAACGTGGCGCAGTGGAACCAGGTCAGCGTGTCTGCGGGCTTCAAGAACGGCCAGAAGGTGATCGTCTTTCTTCCGGCCAGCGCCGATAAAAAAGGCGGGCGGGTGAAAAAAGCGGCGACCGCTGCGCGGGATAAAAAGTCCGGCTGATCCGTCGCGCCGGCTTATTGGTAGCCGAGAAACAAAATCGCCGTATTGGTCAGAAAAGCGCCGGTCCACACCAAACTGCGCGCATGCGCCATGCCCCCGACATAGAGGCCGATGTAAACCACCCGCAAGGTAATAAACAGGGCCGCAAGTAAATCGAGCCAATTCTGGTCCGCGCCGATTTGGTGGGCAATCAGCACCGCGCCGATAAAAAACGGCAAGGCCTCAAAACTATTGGCTTGCGCTGCGTTGGCGCGGGCCCGCCAGGCACTTTGCCGGGCCAGCCAGTCGCGCGGATTGCGGTTGTCGTAGCCGCCCTCGCTCAAGGGCACAAAGCGGCCCGACTTGGCGATACCGGCGCAGACAATGGGCAGGACTGCTGCGGCAAAAACGCACCAGTAAGCCAGCGAAAAATGGGGCATGGGATTTCCTCCTGAATGCACGCTAACGGCGATCGACCAGCGCGTGCGCGATGGTACCGAGATCCACGTATTCCAGCTCACTGCCTACAGGCACACCGCGCGCCAGGCGGGTGGGGCGCAGGCCGCGGGCTTTCAAACCTTCGCTGATGACGTGGGCGGTCGCCTCGCCCTCGGCGGTGAAATTGGTGGCCAGAATGACTTCACGCACCACCCCATCGCAGGCACGCGCAAACAAGGCCTCAATACCGATGTCCTTGGGACCAATACCGTCCAGCGGACTGATCTTTCCCATGAGGACAAAGTACAGGCCCTGGTAGGCCTTGGTGCGCTCCAGCGCGGCCTGGTCCGCGGGGGTTTCCACCACGCACAACAGACTGGCATCGCGCTGCGGGTTGGCGCATACCGCACACACACTGGATTGGGCAAAGGTGTTGCAGCGTTGGCAATGCTGCACATGCTCCGCCGCATGCAGCAAGGCGCGCCCCAATTGCTGCGCCGCACCCCGGTCGTGTTGGAGCAGATGGAATGCCATGCGCTGGGCCGACTTCTGCCCCACCCCCGGCAGGCGGCGCAAGGCGGCGATCAAACCCTCCAGCGCCGCGCCGTCGCTACCAGCCGCGTATGGCTCCACCTTAGAACGGCAGCTTCATGCCGCCAGGCAAGCTGGGCATGCCCGCAGTGAACTTGCCCATCTTGGCGTTGGTGGTTTCCTCCACCGCGCGCGCCGCCGCGTTGAAGGCAGCAGCGACCAGGTCTTCGAGCATGTCTTTGTCATCGGCCAGAAGGCTGGGATCGATCTGCACACGCCGAACCTCGTGCTTGCAGGTCATGGTGACTTTGACCAGACCGGAGCCCGCTTCGCCGCTGACCTCGATGGTGCCAAGCTCCTCCTGCGCGCGCTTCATGTTTTCCTGCATAGCCTGCGCTTGCTTCATCAGGCCGGCGAGTTGTCCTTTGTTGAACATGGGGAATTTCCTTAGAGATCGATAAAACGGGGATACATACCGGCGCTTACAGGGGCTGGATTGAACCGGGGACGATTTTCGCCCCAAACTCACGCGCCATGCGCTGCACAAAGGGGTCCGACTCAATGAGCAGCCGGGCGGCATCCATGCGGCCCTGGCTGGCCGCGCTATTGCGGCGCGCCGGACAGTCGCTGACGCGGCCGATTTCCACCGCAAGTTCGACGGCATAACCCGCGGCCTGCAGGGCTTGGGCCAAACGCTCGCGGCTACTGGCCTGGTTGAGTGATTCGCGCTCCACCCGCAACAGCCAGAGCCCCTCATCGCGGGCCAGCAATTGCGACTGCAAAGCCAATTCGCGCGCCATGGCATTCACGGCTGCGCTGTCAACCAGGGCTTGCACCACGCCGTGCCAGAACGCACCCTCTGCCGTTGGCTGCAATCCCGCCGCCGCCACAGGTTCGGGGGCGGCAGGCGTGGCACTGCGGACCGGAATACCCACCAGCCGTGTCGGTGCTGCGGGATCGGCAGGGGGGGACGCGGGGGCGGCCTCAAACACCTGGGCCTGCGCCGCGGGCACAGGCTCATCGGCATCGTCACCAGACCAATCGGAACCGGGCTGCAGGCCCTGCTTATCGCGCTCCAGATCGATTTCCTGGCGTACCGCGTCGCCGTGGCTTGGGGCGGCAAGGACCTCCGAATGGCCGTCCGTGGGGGCACTGTCGCGCACGGGCACATGCTTGCCTGGCGGCAGTTGCGGACTATTCAGGCTTTTTTTTTCCTGTGCGGCCTGCGGGCCCGGGCCGGCTGCCGGGGCCGGCTTGAAGGCCAGCAAGCGCAGCAGCACCATGGTCAGCGCGGCATATTCGTCAGGTGCCAAGCCCAAATCAGCGCGCCCATGCAGGCACAGGCTGTACAGCAGCTGGGTCTCATCGGGTGGCAGCAGGGCAGCCAGCCGCTGGATCTGCGCGGCGTCAGGGTCACTGTCATCGTCTGTTGCAGCGGGGCTGACCTGGCAGACCGCCATGCGTTGCAATACGCCAGCCATGTCCTCCAATGCAGAGGCAGCGCTCAAGCCGTGGGTGCGCAACACTTCGCACAGCGTACAGACTGCCGCGCCATCGCCCTGCGCCAAGGCGTCCAGCAGTTGGAACACATAGGACTGGTCTACGCTGCCCAGCATCTGGCGGACCATCGCCTCGTCCAGCCGGCCAGCGCCAAAAGCAATCGCCTGATCAGTCAGACTCAGGGCGTCGCGCATAGAGCCGCGCGCCGCACGCGCCAACAGCCGCAGGGCACCGGTATCGAAGCCGATCTGCTCCGCCGCCAAAACGTGCTCCAGATGTTCGCGCACCGTCTCGGGCGCCATGGGTCGCAGGCTGAACTGCAGGCAGCGCGAAAGTACGGTGACCGGCACTTTTTGCGGATCGGTCGTGGCCAGCACAAACTTCAGATACTCCGGCGGCTCTTCCAGCGTCTTGAGCATGGCGTTGAACGCGTGCCCGGTCAGCATGTGCACCTCGTCGATCATGAAGACCTTGAAGCGCCCTTGCACCGGCTTGTACACCGCCTGTTCCAGCAAGGATTGCATCTCGTCGACGCTGCGGTTGGACGCGGCATCGAGCTCGGTGTAGTCCACAAAGCGCCCGCTGTCGATGTCCACGCAGGCCTGGCACACGCCGCAGGGCGTGGCGGTAATTCCACCCTGCCCGTGCGGGCCTACACAGTTGAGTGATTTGGCCAATATCCGCGCTACCGTGGTCTTGCCAACGCCGCGCGTTCCGGTAAACAGATAGGCATGGTGCAAACGTCCGGATGACAGCGCATTCGATAGCGCCTGCACCACATGGCCCTGCCCTACCATTTCCGCAAAATTGCGCGGACGGTATTTGCGGGCCAGAACAAGATACGACATAAAGGGATTCTAAGAGCCGCACCCCCGCGCGCCGGGGCATACAATCCGTCGCGACGGGCCTTCCCGCATGGTGAAGCGGCCAACCGGGTCAGGTGGGGAACCAAGCAGCCCTAACTGCAGAGCCAGTGCCGGGGTCAAGGCTCGTCACCTTATCGTTCAAGCGCCGCACCCGCCGGCGAAACCGCACCGCAACCGGGAACCCAGCGCCATGCCTTCACCCACCGGCCGTTTGACGCCACGCGCCGCTGTCCTGCTGTGCCTGCCACCGCTTTTTTGGGCCGGCAACGCCTTGGTCGGACGCCTGGTTTACACACTGATTTCGCCCATGACGCTGAATTTTTTACGCTGGGTGCTGGCCGGTCTGCTGTTGTTACCGCTGGCGCGCTGGGTTGTGCGCCCGGGTAGCCCCTTATGGCCGCACTGGCGGCGCTACGCGTTGCTGGGTTTGCTGGGGGTCGGTTGTTACAACAGCTTTCAATATCTGGCCTTACACACCTCCAGCCCTATCAACGTGACCCTGGTCGCATCAAGCACACCAGTTTTCATGTTGGCCATCGGCGTGCTTTTTTTCGGGCAAAGCCTGCGCAAACAACAACTGCTCGGCGCGGCACTGTCTGTTACGGGTGTGCTGCTCGTGCTCTGCCGGGGGGATATACCGGCACTGCTGGACGTGCAGCTGGTGTGGGGCGATGTTTTTGTATTGCTGGCTACCGCCTGCTGGGCAGGCTACAGCTGGCTGCTGAGCGTGACCCGCGAGCCGGGCGCGGTACGGAGCGATTGGGCGGCGTTTTTGTTGGCGCAAATCGCCTTTGGCTTGTTCTGGTCGGGCAGCTTCACCGCAACCGAATGGTTGACCGGGCAAGCCCATGTGGACTGGGGCTTGCCCTTACTTGCGGCTTTGGTGTACGTGGCCGTGTTTCCCGCCTTGCTGGCCTACCGCTGCTGGAATTTGGGCGTCCAAGCGGCAGGGCCCAATATCGCCGGTTTTTTCGCCAACCTCACGCCCTTGTTCGCCGCCTTGCTATCTGCGCTGGCGCTTGGCGAGTGGCCGCAGTGGTACCACATGGCAGCGTTTGCGCTGATCGTGGGGGGGATTGCAGTGTCGTCGCGGCAACCGGGCGACTGAAAGCGCCGCTCAGCGCGCGCGGCAAGCGCGGGGTGCGGCGCGAAATACACATCGCGCCGCCAGGTGCGCAGGCTTACTTTTTGGGCCGGTTAAACCAATTCGCCAACATGAAAAACAGGGCCAGAAACCACAGAATCAACAAAATATGGTGAACTTTCATGGGGACTCTCCTCGAAAAAGGGCTGGATTGGATGCGGAGCGGGAACGTAGCAAGGGAAGCATGGCCACCATGGTGACCACCAGCAGAACGGACTCCAGCACGTACACCGACAGATACCCGGTTGCTGAGTTGCTCACATGGGCCACCAGGTCGCGCATGATACCGCCCCAGGCTACGGCTACACCGGCGGCAGTTGCCTGCACAGCACCCCATGCACCAAGAGCCAACCCGGCCTGTTCTTTGGGCGCCAGATGCATGGTCGCCGTCAAGGTGCCGTGGCCGAAAATGCCTGCCCCGAAACCAATCAACATGGTGCCCACGACAAACATCCAAACCGCACCGGTGAGCGCCGAACCGATCACCAGCAAAAAGGCTGGAATGCCGACGTAGGTGCCCCAGATCGCCATGCGAAACGGATCGAATCCCTGGCTCAAAATGCGTGAAGCCCAGGCAAATCCGGCCAAGCCGCCCAAGGCCAAAGTAGCCGTCAAAGCCGTGGTCATACCCACCGACAGGCCCAAAATTTCGCCCCCGAAGGGCTCCAGCAGCACGTCTTCCATGGTGAAGGCCATGGTTCCAAGACCCACTGCAATCAGACGCCTTTTCGCACTATC
>CANFHZ010000072.1 GCA_947446885.1 Comamonadaceae bacterium | reverse complement strand
GGCATTGTGTTGGATGAGCCCTCGGTGGTCGCGATCCGCCACGAAGGTGGTCCCCAGGGCAAGAAGTCCATTCAAGCGGTAGGCCGCGAAGCCAAGGCCATGCTGGGCAAAGTGCCTGGCAATATTGAAGCCATCCGCCCGATGAAAGACGGCGTGATTGCCGACTTCACCGTGACCGAGCAGATGCTCAAGCAGTTCATCAAGATGGTGCACCCGCGTGGCGTGTTCAAGCCCAGCCCCCGTATCATCATATGCGTGCCTTGCGGTTCGACCCAGGTCGAGCGCCGCGCCATCCGTGAATCGGCATTGGGTGCCGGGGCCAGCGATGTCTATCTGATCGAAGAGCCCATGGCCGCTGCCATCGGTGCCGGCTTGCCGGTCTCGGAGGCCAGTGGCTCCATGGTGGTAGACATCGGTGGCGGCACCACCGAGGTGGGCGTGATCTCCCTGGGCGGCATGGTTTACAAGGGCAGCGTGCGCGTGGGTGGTGACAAGTTTGACGAAGCCATCATCAATTACATCCGCCGCAACTACGGCATGCTGATTGGCGAACCCACGGCCGAGGCCATTAAGAAGCAGATCGGTTCGGCCTTCCCCGGCTCCGAGGTGCGCGAGATGGAAGTGCGCGGACGCAACCTGTCTGAAGGTGTTCCCCGCAGTTTCACGATCTCCAGCAATGAAATTCTTGAGGCCCTGACCGATCCTCTCAACAACATCGTTTCAGCCGTCAAAAATGCGCTGGAGCAAACCCCTCCGGAGCTCGGTGCCGACATCGCCGACCGCGGCATGATGCTGACCGGTGGCGGCGCGCTCTTGCGTGATCTGGACCGTCTGCTGGCCGAAGAAACCGGTCTGCCGGTACTGGTCGCTGAGGATCCGCTCACCTGTGTGGTCCGTGGTTGCGGCATTGCGCTGGAGCAAATGGAGCGCCTGGGCTCCATCTTCACCAACGAATAAGCCCCGGGTAGCGCCGCCATGGCACTCGGCGTTTTGGATCAGGAGCCCCCGCCGTTTTTTCGTCAAGGCACGTCGGCCTTTTCCAAGCTGATTGTTTTCAGCGCGGCGGCCCTGTTTCTGATGGTTGCCGATACCCGGTTTCACATGCTGCAGCCCGCACGCACGGTGTTGCAGGCCGTCTTATTCCCCATGCAATGGCTCGCCCAGCAACCGGGCCTTCTGGCTGCTGAGGCGGCGGCTTTCATCGACAAGGTTCAGTCCGCAGACGCGGTCCACAGCGGTTTGCAGGAGCAACTGCGGGTGCAGTCTTCCCGCGCCTACCAGGTGGAACAGCTTGCGCTGGAGAATCGCCGCTTGCGGGAGTTACTGGAGTTGCGCCCCACCTTGTCCGTTTTGGGAAAAGCGGCCCAGGTGGTCTACGACGCAGCCGACCCCTTCACCCGCAAAGTCGTGATCGACCAGGGACAGGCGCAGGGCGTGAAGCTCGGTTCACCGGTAATTGATGAAAAAGGCGTGCTGGGGCAGGTGACCCAGGTGTTTTTGCTCAGCAGCGAAGTGACCTTGATCACCGATCGCGACCATGCCACCCCGGTTTTGAATGTGCGCACCGGTGCGCGCGGAGTGGTCTATGGCGACACCTCGAGCCACGCCGATGCGATGGAATTGCGCTTTATGGCTGCCAATGCCGACGTGGCTGAGGGCGACTTGCTGACAACGAGCGGTGTGGACGGCGTTTACCCGGCTGGCCTTCCCGTGGCGCGTGTGGAGAAGGTAGGCCGGCAGGTGAATGCGGTGTTTGCCCAAATTTATTGCGTGCCGGTAGCACTGGTTTCGGGTGCCGGGCACGTTTTGGTGCTCGATGCGGTGGCGGATGGGGTGCCGCCGCGGCCGGAAAGTCCTGTGGCCCCGCCCCATACGCGAGGCCGGCGATGATCATGCCCGTAGGGCAGCGCCTGCTGCTACCAGCCAATCCGGCCTTTATTTGGGGCAGTCTGGTGTTGGCCTTTTTTCTGAACATGTTTTTCAACATGGTGTTTTTCGGGCGCGCGGCGTGGGCGCCAGACCTTTTGGCGATCGTGCTGATTTTCTGGACGGTGCACCAAACCAATCGGGTCGGTATCGGGGCTGCCTTTGTGTTTGGTTTGCTGATGGACGTGCACCAGGGTAGCCTGCTGGGGCAGCACGCACTGGCCTACATCATCCTGAGTTATTTCGCGATCACCATCCACCGCCGCATGCTGTGGTTCGGCTTGCGCGGACAGGCGCTGCAGATCCTGCCCCTGTTTGTTCTGGCCCACGTAGTGGCCCTGGTGTTGCGCTTGCTGGCCGGGGCTACCTTGCCGGGTTGGGAATCGCTGCTGGCACCCGTTTTCCAGTCTGCGCTGTGGCCTCTGGTCAGTCTGCTGCTTTTTGCACCCCAGCACCGCGCGCCCAATCCCGATGCAACCCGGCCCATTTGAGTTGCAGCTGCAGCCAACACCATGACGCAGTTGCGCAACGTCGATGCCGAACTGAAGCGTTTCAGGCACCGTGTTTTTGTATTCACCATGGTGGTGGCGGGCTGTTTTTTTCTCTTGTTTCTGCGCCTGGTATATCTGCAAGTGTGGCGGCACGACGACTTGCTGGCGCAGGCAGAGAGCAACCGCACCGCCATCGTTCCGGTGGTGCCCAACCGGGGGCTGATTCTGGATCGCAACGGCGTGGTGCTGGCGTCAAATTATTCTGCCTACACGCTGGAGATCACCCCGTCCAAGAGCGATAACCTCGAGCAAACGATAGACGGGCTGTCCAAGCTGGTCGAAATCAGCGCGCGTGACCGACGCCGCTTTAAAAAGTTGATGGAAGAGTCCCGCAGTTTCGAATCGCTGCCGATTCGTAACCGGTTGTCAGACGCCGAGGTGGCGCGCTTCTCGGCCCAGCGGTTTCGTTTCCCCGGCGTGGAGATCAAGGCCCGCCTGTTTCGCAACTACCCCTACGGCGAACTGGCCAGCCATGTGATCGGCTACATCGGGCGCATCAACCAGGCAGAAAAAGAAGACATCGAGCAGGCCGATGACCAGGCCAATTACCGGGGCACGGAATACATCGGCAAACTCGGTGTCGAGCAAAGCTACGAGCGCCAACTCCACGGCATCACCGGTGTGCAACATGTAGAGACCTCGGCCGGCGGGCGGGCCATGCGGCGTCTGTCCAGCAACCCGGCCACCCCCGGAGATACGGTGGTGCTCTCGCTGGACATCAAATTGCAGCACCTGGTGGAACAGATGTACGGAGAGCGCCGCGGCGCGTTTGTGGCTATCGATCCGCGCAGTGGCGAAGTGCTCGCGTTCGTGAGCAAGCCAACCTTTGATCCGAATATGTTTGTCGATGGCATCGATGTCGAGAACTGGCAGCAGCTCAACCAGTCGCCGGACAAGCCCTTGCTCAACCGGGCCCTGCGCGGCACCTACCCGCCGGGGTCTACCTACAAGCCCTTCATGGCTTTGGCGGCTTTAGAGACCGGCACGCGCAACCCAGACTACACCGTATCAGACCCCGGCTATTTCATGTTCGGCAACCACCGTTTCCGCGATGACAAAGAGGGCGGACACGGCCGGGTGAATATGTACCTCTCCATCGTGGCTTCCTGCGATACCTACTACTACACACTGGCTAACGAGATGGGGGTTGACACCATTTACGAGCAAATGCACCGTCTTGGTTTTGGCGAGCTGACCGGGATCGACATAGCGGGTGAGGCACGTGGCCTGCTGCCTTCGACTGAATGGAAGCGGCGTGCGTACCGCAAACCCGAGCTGCAAAAATGGTACGCCGGCGAAACGATTTCGCTTGGCATTGGCCAGGGCTATAACGCCTTTACCATGCTGCAACTGGGGCAGGCCACGGCTACCCTGGCCAATAACGGAGTGCGCTATCCGCCGCGCCTGGTGAGCGCGACTGTTGATGCGGTCAGCGGCGTCAAAACCCCCACTGCGGTACCCGAGCCCCTGAAGCTTGGCCTCACGCAAGCGCACATCGATACCATCCGTGACGCGATGGTGGGCGTGACCCTTGCGGGTACCTCGGCCCGGGCTTTTGCCGGAGCGGCATACACCAGCGCCGGAAAAACCGGAACGGCGCAGGCGGTGGGCATAGGCCAGAGTGAGAAATACGATGCCAGCAAGTTGGCCGAGCACATGCGCGACCATGCGCTCTACATTGCCTATGCACCTGCTGACAAGCCCACCATTGCCCTCGCTATGGTGGTGGAGAACGCTGGATTTGGTGCGGAACACGCAGCCCCCATCGCCCGGCGCGTGCTGGATTACTGGTTGCTGGGCAAATACCCGAATGACGAGGATATGGAAGCGGTCAGCAAAGGACAGGCCGCCGCGCCGATCGGCGTCCCACGCAATCTGGCAGACGTTGCCTGGCCTCCGCCCCGTGTTGGGGCATCAGCAGCAAAGCCATGAAAAAAGCCCCGCACGCGCGGGGCTTTTTTACGGGACTTTTGTTTTTTTTGGCTCCTCGGAGTGCTCTCCGGGCGGTGGATTCGCCGACGCAAACCCGACCACAGCACCACTTTAGTGCGCGAATCCCGCTGTGCCTATCAGGAGTTTCCCGTAGATTGCTGCGCGTCTTGCGCAATCCATTGGGCTGCCTTTTCCGCGATCATGAGAGTGGGCGAATTGGTGTTTCCGCTGGTAATGACCGGAATCACCCCGGCGTCCACGATACGCAGCCCGCGTATCCCGTAGACCCGCAGGCGGGCGTCGACCACGGCCATCGGATCGTCGCTGCGCCCCATTTTGGTGGTTCCGACCGGATGAAAAATGGTGCTGGCGATGTCGCCGGCCAGTTGGGCCAATTCGGCGTCACTCTGGTACTGCACGCCCGGCTTGTATTCCACCGGTGAAAACCGTTTGAGCGCATCCTGGCCCACGATGTGGCGGGTCACGCGCAGCGAGTCAGCGGCCACTTTGCGGTCCGCATCGGTGCTGAGGTAGTTGGGGGAAATTGCCGGGGCATTCTTGAAGTCCGGCGTCTTGATCTCTATCGTTCCCCGGCTCGTGGGATTCAGGTTGCAGACGCTGGCGGTAATCGCATTGAAGGTGTGCAGGGGCGATCCAAAGGCATCCAGACTGAGCGGCTGCACGTGGTACTGGATGTTGGGGTAGGGTTGTTGCGGGTCGCTGCGGGTGAAGGCACCGAGCTGGCTGGGCGCCATGCTCAATGGCCCGGAGCGCCGCCACAGGTATTCCAATCCCATGGCGGCTTTGCTCCACAGGGAATTCGCCAGCGTATTGAGTGTGACCGTGTTCTGAACCTTAAACACCGAGCGTATTTGCAGGTGGTCTTGCAGGTTGCGGCCCACACCGGGCATGTCTTTGCGCACCGGTACGCCCCTGGCCTGCAAGAGATCAGCCGGGCCCAGGCCGGAGAGTTGCAGGATGTGGGGTGTGGCCACGCTGCCCGCGCACAGGATGAGCTCGCGCCGTGCATGGGCCTGCACCATCTCGCGCCCGTTCCAGACCTGCGCGCCGGTGCAGCGCATGGCGGCATCGGCGTTGGCGGGTTCGATCAGCAGCTTCGCGACCTGGGCCCCGGTCCACAGCTCGAAATTGGGCCGTCCGTAACAGGCCGGACGGAGAAAGGCCTTGGCAGTGTTCCAGCGCCAGCCGCTCTTTTGGTTGACCTCGAAATACCCAACGCCATGGTTGTCCCCGGTGTTGAAGTCGCTGCTAGCGGGAATACCCGCTTGCACTGCGGCCTGTGCGAAAGCGTCCAAGACATCCCAGCGCAGCCTTTGTTTGTCTACGCGCCACTCGCCACCCGATTGGCGCTGCGCAAGAAGCTGGTGGTAGGCGTTGTCTGGATGGGTCAGCATGGCGTGGCGCTGACTCTGGGCGCCGTGCAGCGGTCCGGCACCCCGGTGATGGTCTTCATGCAACGTGAAATAGGGGAGGCTGTTCTCCCAGTTCCAGGCCGTGTCGCCCAGCAGCGCAGCCCAGTGGTCATAGTCGCGGGCTTGGCCGCGCATGTAAATCATGCCGTTGATGCTGCTGCAGCCACCCAGCGTTTTGCCACGGGGGTATATCAGGCTGCGGCCGTTCAGGCCCGGTTGCGGCTCGGTGACAAAACGCCAGTCGGTGCGCGGGTTGCCGATGCAATACAGATAGCCGACCGGAATATGAATCCAGTGGTAATCGTCTTTGGGGCCGGCTTCGATCAGCAGCACACGCTTACTGGGGTCGGCGCTGAGCCGGTTGGCCAGCAGGCAGCCGGCTGTGCCGGCGCCTACGATGATGTAGTCAAAGGTGGTATCGCCCATGGTCAGCCCGGCCACTAGGCTTTCAGCTTGCGGGCGGCGTCTAGTGCAAAGTAGGTCAATATGCCGTCAGCACCGGCGCGTTTGAACGCCAGCAAGCTTTCCATCATGACTGCGTCGTGGTCCAGCCAACCATTGGCGGCAGCGCCTTTGAGCATGGCGTATTCGCCAGATACCTGGTAGGCGAAGGTCGGCACCTTGAACGCGTCCTTGACGCGGCGCACCACGTCCAAATAGGGCATGCCGGGCTTGACCATCACCATGTCCGCGCCTTCGGCAATATCCATCGCAACTTCGCGCAGCGCCTCATCGCTATTGGCAGGATCCATCTGGTAGGACTTCTTGTTGCTCTTTCCCAGGTTACCGGCGGAGCCCACCGCGTCGCGGAACGGGCCGTAAAACGCGCTGGCGTATTTGGCGCTGTAGGCCATGATGCGGGTATGGATGAGCTTCTTGGCTTCCAGCGCCTGGCGGATGGCGCCGATGCGCCCGTCCATCATGTCGCTCGGCGCCACGATGTCGACTCCGGCTTCGGCCTGCACCAGCGCCTGCTGCACCAGTATCCGGGTGGTCTCATCATTCAGGATGTAGCCTTCTTCCTCGGGCCGCGTGTCCGGAATTCCGTCCTGGCCGTGGCTGGTAAAGGGGTCGAGCGCCACGTCGGTCATCACACCGAGCGTGGGGAATTCTTTTTTGAGCGCCCGCACCACTTTGGGAACCAGCCCATCCGGATTGGTCGCCTCTTTGCCGTCGTAGGTTTTGAGCGAGGCATCGATCACCGGAAAAAGCGCCAGCACCGGAATTTCCAACCGTTGGCATTCCTCTGCGACAGGCAGCAGGTAGTCCAGCGTGAGGCGCTCCACCCCCGGCATGGACGCCACGGGGTAGCGCGTACGGCTGCCTTCTGTGACGAACACCGGGTAAATCAGGTCGTGGCTGGAGAGCTGGTTTTCACGGACCAGGTTGCGGGTAAACACATCGCGGCGCAGGCGACGCGGGCGTCCGGAGGGGAAGGGGGCGTGCATGGTCATGCGGACAATTCTGCCCTATTGGGGCGCGGGCGCACTGTCGGTGGCAGGCCTTGGAAAAAATTTTTACAAGCCCTTTAAAGCGCCCCGAACCCTTTGCTACAATTTCTGCGGGCTCTTCGGAGCCCCCCGCTTTTCCTCCCTGAGCGGGGCCTTGATGTGTGACAGCAAATAGGCTTGACACCCCAGCTCAGTGCTGGGGTTTTTTTTGGCCCATAGCGCCCGTACCTCCGGCACATTGTGGGGCGGGGCTACACTTTGCAGATGCTGTGGGTTAAATCTTTCCATATAGTTTTTGTAGCCAGCTGGTTTGCCGGTCTGTTTTATCTACCGCGCATTTTTGTCAACCTGGCCATGGTCGACGTGGCACCCAGTGCCGAGCGGGACCGCCTATTGCTGATGGCGCGCAAGCTGCTCCGTTTCACCCACCTGCTCTCAATTGCCGCGCTGGTGCTGGGCCTTGCCCTGTGGGCTGGATACGGAATTGGCTGGGGGCCGGGCAACGCCTGGATGCACGCCAAGCTGGCGGTCGTTCTGGTGGCCTTGGCGTACCAGCACGTCTGCAGCCGCATGTTGCTGCGCTTTGAAGCCGGGCACACCATGCCCGGCCACGTCTGGTTCCGCTGGTTCAATGAAATTCCGGTGCTGCTGATGGTGCTCGCGGTGGTACTGGTCGTGGTGAAGCCCTTCTGAGCGTTTGCGGCTATGCGCAAGACCGCCGCATTGCCACTTGCCTCGCTCTACGCTGCGACCATCGTCTACGCCAGCCTGTATCCCTTTGCGGATTGGCGGGACCAGGGCAACTTTCCCTGGGCTTTTCTGTTTGCGCCCGCAGCCCAGTACTGGACCACGTTTGACCTTGCGGTCAATGTCGTGGGTTATGCCCCCTTGGGCTCGGTCTTGGCACTGGCCTTGTTCCGCTTGGGTGAAACCCGTCGGCCGTGGCTTATCGCGGTTGCAGCGGCAGCGCTGCTGTCCCTGGCGATGGAGGCGCTGCAAAGCTATTTGCCTGCGCGGGTCGCGTCGCGCGAGGACTGGTTGCTGAATGTGGCTGGTGCCAGCCTGGGCGCAGGGGGTGCCTTGTTGCTGGAGCGGGCTGGCGTGCTGGAACGCTGGAACGTGATCCGGCGGCGCTGGCTGCTCGCCGATGCGCGTGGCGCGCTGGTTCTGCTCGCGCTGTGGCCGGTGGCCTTGTTATTCCCCTCGGCAGTGCCCTTTGGCTTAGGACAGGTCTGGTTGCGCGTACTGAGTCGGCTCCAGGATTGGTTGCGTCCGCCGCCGGACGTGGAGTCGCCCTTGCTCGAATTTTTGACGCAGATGCTGCCGGCGGGACCGGTTGATCAGCTCCCCTTATCGCCGGGATCGGAGCTTGCCTGCGTGGCCATTGGTGTCATGCTGCCGATTTTGGCGGGTTACTGTGTGATTCCATCCTTGCACCGGCGCGTGCTGTTTTGTTTTTTTACGGTTTTGACTGCGGTTGCTGTGAGTACCTTGTCCTCCGCGATGAGCTGGGGACCTGCCCACGCCTGGGCCTGGTTTGATGGCATCGCGCAGGTCGGGCTGCTGGTAGGGGGCCTGGCGGCTTTGGTGCTGAGCGCGGCGTCATGGAGGACGGGCTGCGCCATCGCCCTGCTTGCCTTGGGCGTCTACATCAGTCTGCTGAATCAGGCGCCGGAGAGCCCCTACCTTGCCCAAACCCTACAAGCGTGGGAGCAGGGCAAATTCATCCGTTTCAATGGTCTGGCCCAGTGGTGCGGTTGGTTGTGGCCGTATGCGGCAGGCATGTACTTTGTTGTGCGATTGGGGCAGCCCGGGCGTAAAAATTACAATGGACCATGAGCTCTTCCCAACTAGACAGCCCCTCTCCGCAGCCCGCCTCCTATTTCAAGCGCCACATTTTCTTTTGCCTCAACGAGCGCAACAACGGCGAGGCCTCGTGTTCACAACACCGGGCGCAGGATGCTTTTGATCATTGCAAGCGGGCTGTGCGCGCGGCTGGTTTGAACGGTGCTGGCGGGGTGCGGGTCAATAAGGCCGGTTGCCTGGACCGCTGTGCCGGCGGCCCGGTTGCTGTGGTGTATCCGGAAGGCGTTTGGTACACCTATGTCGATGTGGCCGATGTGGACGAGATTGTTCAATCGCACTTGCGCGACGGTCGGGTTGTCACCCGGTTGGAGCTGGATCCCAGTGTGGGGCGGTGACTTTGCGCAGTTTGGATATGCCCCTGTTTCCCACATGAACGCACAGACGCAGCGATTCAGCGTCGCGGGGCCGGTTGGCAATTTGGAGGCGCTGCTGGACGTCCCGTCTGCCTCCGATCCTTTGGGTACAGCCCTTATCGCGCATCCGCATCCCCTGTTCGGCGGCACGATGGACAACAAGGTGGTGCAAACGGTGGCCCGGGCTTTTGTGCAATCCGGCTGGCGGGCGCTGCGTTTCAATTTCCGGGGTGTGGGTGCCAGCCAGGGCATTTATGACGAGGGGCGAGGTGAGCTGGAGGACCTGCTGGCCGTTGCGGCGGCGTATGCCGCGGGGGGGCGATTGGCGCTGGCGGGTTTTTCATTTGGCGCTTTTGTAGCCGTCGCAGCGGCAGACCGGCTGGCTACACAACGCACGATAGACCATTTGGTACTGGTGGGCGCGGCAGCAAGCCGTTTTGATCTGCCACCGGTACCTTCGGCTTTGAAACCCCGCACCTTGCTGGTCCATGGTGAGCAGGATGACACGGTGCCCTTGGGCGCGGTCATGGACTGGGCGCGGCCGCAAAATTTGCCGGTGACCGTCGTCCCCGGATGTGGCCATTTCTTTCACGGACAATTGCCGCTGTTGCGCAACATCGTAGTCGGCGCAATAGCGGCCCACGGTGTGGCGTCCGGTGCCTGATTTCTCTATCGCCATAAGCGCGCGTCTTTCTCAATTCCACTGAATCCATGAAAAATTTCCTGATCGCGGTTCTGACCGTTCTGTGCATGGGCGCTGCGGCACAAACGCCGCAAGCCCCTGAAATCGCTGCCAAGTCGTATCTGCTGCTCGACATCACAGCCAAGCAGGTGCTTGCAGCCAAGGCGGCGGATGAGCCGGTCGAACCCGCCTCGCTGACCAAACTGATGACTGCGTATCTGGTTTTTGATGCCCTGCGCGCGCGCAAGGTTGATCTGAAACAGGCTCTGCCCGTGAGTGAGCGTGCCTGGAAAATGCCGGGCTCGCGCATGTTCATTGACCCGAAGATGCAAGTCAGTGTCGAAGACCTGCTCAAGGGCATGATCGTGCAGTCGGGCAACGACGCAACCGTCGCATTGGCGGAGGGTGTTGGCGGGACGGTGGAACGTTTTGTCGAGATGATGAACGCGCAGGCGCAGGCCTTAGGCATGAAGGCGACCGCCTACCGCAACCCTGAGGGTTTAACCGCTCCCGGTCACCGCACCACCGCACGGGATCTGGGGATTCTGGCCACCCGTTTAATGCAGGATTTCCCCGAATACATCGGCCTGTATGCGATCAAGCATTACCGTTATCCCGGAACGCCAGCGGCCAACGACAACAATCGCAATTTGTTGCTTTTCCGGGATCCGACGGTGGACGGGCTGAAGACGGGCCACACCGATGCAGCAGGCTACTGCATGGTGGCGACAGCGCACCGTGAATACCCTAATTTGGCTGTTGCCGGGGCCCCGTCCGGCAGCGTCGCGGCCATGGGCAGCCGCCGCCTGCTTTCGATTGTTCTGGGCGCGGACAGCGAGATCACGCGCGCGGTTGAGTCCCAAAAACTGCTGAACTGGGGTTACACCGCGTATGACGCCGTTAAGTTGTTTGACGCCAACCAGGCGGTGGCGACCCCGCCCGTGTGGAGGGGCACGCAGTCCAGTGTGAAGATCGGCGATGTACAGCCGGTGGTGGTGGCCGTTGCTGCAGGTAGCGCCGCTGGCATTAAAACGCAGGTTTTGCGAACCGATCCCTTGCTTGCCCCGCTGGCCAGTGGCCAACAGCTTGCAACTTTGCGGGTTTTGCAAGGTGAAAAAGTCCTGCGGGAAATCCCACTGCTGGCGCTTGAGACCGTTTCGCAGGCCGGCTTGCTCTCCCGTACCTGGGATGCGGTGCGGCTCTGGATACGGTAAGCGCCAGCAGGGCAGGCCTTTCCTGGAATCCGGCCCCGGGACCTGACTCAAGGGCTGATATACTCGCGGGCTTTCCCCAAATTACCGGGCTGTGGGTATCCGTGTGGTACCAATTGCCTTGCGTGTGAAAAATGTTTGCCGGGCCCCGCAGCGGGGTCATTTTTAGGAGGCTTTTGTGCCAACCATCAACCAGTTAGTGCGCCAAGGGCGCGAGGTCGAGACGATTAAATCGAAGAGCCCGGCGATGCAAAACTCGCCGCAGCGCCGTGGTGTTTGCACCCGCGTGTACACCACAACCCCCAAGAAGCCTAACTCCGCCTTGCGTAAGGTCGCCAAAGTGCGCCTGACTAATGGATTCGAGGTGATTTCCTATATTGGTGGCGAAGGCCACAACTTGCAGGAGCACAGCGTGGTGTTGGTTCGCGGTGGCCGTGTGAAAGATTTGCCGGGTGTGCGTTACCACATCGTCCGCGGTTCACTCGACTTGCAGGGCGTCAAAGACCGCAAGCAGTCGCGCTCCAAGTACGGCGCGAAAAAGCCCAAGGCCAAATAAATTCTTTTTAGTTCCGTGTGCTGCGTGGCGCAGTGCGCGGGTTGTATGGCCCGAGGCGCGAGATATTTTGCGTGGGTCGAGTAAGTGGGAGTCGCATGGCTCCCGCGGTGTTCGTAAGAGCGCCAACTGAAGCAAAGAGGTGAAAAAATGCCACGTCGTCGCGAAGTTCCCAAACGGGAAATACTGCCTGATCCCAAATTCGGCAATGTCGAACTCTCCAAGTTCATGAATGTGATCATGGAAGGCGGCAAAAAAGCCGTTGCCGAGCGCATCATTTATGGTGCTCTGGAGCAAATCGAGAAAAAGCACCCGGGTAAAGATCCGCTCGAAGCATTCGAGGTTGCCATCAACAACGTCAAGCCCATGGTCGAGGTCAAGTCCCGCCGTGTGGGTGGCGCTAATTACCAGGTTCCGGTTGAGGTGCGTCCTGTGCGTCGTTTGGCGCTGTCGATGCGCTGGATCAAAGAAGCCGCCCGTAAGCGTGGTGAAAAATCCATGGCGCTGCGTTTGGCCAACGAGTTGCTCGAAGCGACCGAAGGCCGCGGTGGTGCCATGAAAAAGCGGGATGAAGTGCACCGCATGGCGGAGGCCAACAAGGCCTTCTCGCACTTCCGTTTCTAAAGTTTTCGCAAGCGCTTGTAGTGTGCGGAGCGTGGCGGCGCAGGTGCGCTGTCATAAACGAGCTGCACACTGCATTCCCGATTGCCGGGCGCCCCGCGCCCCCACCCCATTTGACATATTAAGGATGCACCATGGCTCGCACCACTCCTATTGAGCGCTACCGCAACATCGGTATTTCTGCGCACATTGATGCCGGTAAAACCACCACTACCGAGCGGATTTTGTTTTACACCGGCGTGAACCACAAAATCGGCGAGGTCCATGACGGCGCTGCCACCATGGACTGGATGGAGCAGGAGCAGGAGCGCGGCATCACGATCACATCGGCTGCTACCACCTGCTTCTGGAAGGGCATGGATACATCTTTTCCTGAGCACCGCATCAACATCATCGATACACCCGGACACGTAGATTTCACCATTGAGGTGGAGCGTTCCATGCGGGTGCTTGATGGCGCTTGCATGGTGTATTGCGCGGTAGGCGGTGTGCAACCCCAGTCGGAGACTGTGTGGCGCCAGGCTACCAAGTACAAAGTGCCGCGCTTGGCATTCGTTAACAAAATGGACCGTACCGGCGCCAATTTCTTCAAGGTCGTTGACCAGATGAAGTTGCGCTTGAAAGCCAACCCGATTCCAATCGTTATTCCAATCGGCGCAGAAGAAAACTTCACTGGCGTGGTGGATCTGCGCAAGATGAAGGCCATCATCTGGGATGAGGCGTCGCAGGGTATGAAATTTGAGTACCGCGAAATTCCTGCTGACCTGCTTGCACTGGCTAAAGAGTGGCGCGAAAAAATGGTGGAGGCTGCTGCCGAAGCCTCTGAGGAGCTGATGAACAAGTACCTCGAAGAAGGCGACCTCAGCGAGGAGGAAAT
>CANFHZ010000071.1 GCA_947446885.1 Comamonadaceae bacterium | reverse complement strand
TTTCATCATCTGGCGATGAATCTGGCGACCCCACGGGGATTCGAACCCCGGTACTCACCGTGAAAGGGTGATGTCCTAGGCCTCTAGACGATGGGGTCAAAACCTTGGGACTTCCGTTACCGAAAATCAACGAAAACTTGGTGGAGGTAAGCGGGATCGAACCGCTGACCTCTTGCATGCCATGCAAGCGCTCTCCCAGCTGAGCTATACCCCCAAACCTGTAACGACGTGCTTGCTTGTGACCAACACGCCATCGTTCCCGAAGCCCGCGAGTATAGCCTAGTCAAACCATGTGGGCGCGCAGCCGGTTCAGGGCGGTTTCTCGCGCAAACAGCGCAAGCACCGCGTCCAGCGCAGGCGTCTGGGCTGTACCCAGCAAAAGCACACGCACCGGCATCGCGAGTTGCGCCATTTTCAAGCCATGCTGGGCCAGCACCTGCTTGATTGCTGCCGCAATTCCAGCCTTGTCCCATGCACATTCGGCCAGCGCATCGGCCAGGCTGCGTAGAGCGGGCTGGATCGCAGGCCTAAGGTGGGTAGCCAGGTCTTCGGTCGATGGATGCACCTCGGCATAAAACTTCTCAACCCAGTCGGCCAGCACCACGGTGGTGTCGCAGCGGTCTTTGAACAGGTCGCACAAAGCCGGGAGTGGTTCGTCGGCATGGATACGGCGCTCGTGCAAATGGCGCGCGACCAGAGGCGCGAGCGCGGCACCTTCCATCAGCTTGAGATGCTGCCCATTGACCCAGCGCAGTTTGGCCTCGTCAAACTGCGCCGCGCTACGGCCCAGGTGATCGAGGTTGAACCACGAGATGAACTGCGCGCGGGTAAAAATTTCATCATCGCCGTGGCTCCAACCCAGGCGCGCCAGGTAGTTGACCATGGCCTCGGGCAGATAGCCTTCTGCGGCATAGGCGGTCACGGCCTTGGCGCCATTGCGCTTGCTCAGCTTTTCGCCCTGCTCGTTCAACACCGTGGGCAGATGCGCATACACCGGCGGCTCTGTACCCAAGGCCTTGAAGATATTGATCTGTCGCGGGGTGTTGTTGACGTGGTCGTCGCCCCGGATCACGTGGGTGATAGCCATGTCGATGTCGTCAACCACGACGCAAAAGTTGTAGGTGGGCGTGCCTACAGCCTCGCCCGCCGCAGCGGGGCGGGCGATCACCAGATCGTCCAACTCGTCGTTGCGGATTTCAATGCGGCCTTTGACCTTGTCGTCCCAGACCACGCTGCCGCCCTGCGGATTTTTGAAACGCAACACCGGCTGGATCTCACTTGGAATGGGTGGCAGCGCCTTTCCCGGCTCGGGCCGCCAGGTACCGTCGTAGCGGGGCTTTTCCTTGGCCGCCATTTGCCGCTCGCGCAGCGCGTCAAGTTCGGCGATGGACATATAGCAGGGGTAGACCCAGCCCGCCGCCTGCAACTCCAGCAACACCTGCTTGTAGCGGGCAATACGCTGCATTTGGTAGAACGGGCCCTCGTCGACGTCCAGTCCCAGCCAGTGCATGCCTTCCAAAATCACATCGACGGCCGCCTGCGTGGAACGGTCTTCGTCGGTGTCTTCGATGCGCAAAATAAAGTCACCCCCCGTAGCGCGGGCGAAGGCCCAGGGGTACAGGGCCGAGCGGATATTGCCCAGATGGATAAAGCCCGTGGGCGAAGGCGCGAAACGGGTACGGGTGCGGCTCATGGCAGCCCTTGCACGGTGTCCAGGCCGCGCAACAGGTCGGCTTGCATATCCGGCACATGCTCCAGGCCCACCGACACGCGGATCAGGCCCTGGCTGATACCGGCCGCCTGGCGCTGCGCTTCCGTCAAACGGCCATGCGAGGTGCTGGCCGGGTGTGCCGCCAGGGTTTTGGTGTCGCCCAGATTGGTACACAGCGACAGGGTTTGCAGTGCGTCCAGAACATGGAAGGCCCGGCGGCGCGCCTGCTCAGGGTCACTGGCATGAACTTCGAAGGACAGGAGCGCACCGCCCACACCCGACATTTGCTGCAGGGCCAGCGCATGCTGCGGGTGCGAGGCCAGGCCGGGGTAGAAAACCCGCGCCACTGCGGGGTGCGACTCCAGCCACGTGGCAAGCGCCTGGGCGTTGGCGCTTTGGGCGCGCATGCGCAGATCCAGCGTTTCCAGCCCCTTCAGCACCACCCAGGCATTGAACGGCGCCAGTGACATGCCAGCGCTTTTGAGCACCGGCAAGAATTTCTCGGTGACCATGGCCTGAGTCGCGCACAAGGCACCGGCCATGACCCGACCCTGGCCGTCCAGGTATTTGGTGCCGGAGTGCATCACGATGTCGGCACCCATCGCAATCGGCCGCTGCAAGCTGGGCGTGGCAAAGCAGTTGTCCACGGCGAGCAAGGCCCCGGCGTTGTGCGCCAAGTCAGCCAGCGCCTGGATGTCGCAGACCTCGGTCAGCGGGTTGGTCGGCGTCTCAGCGAATAGCAACCGGGTATTGGGGCGCAGTGCCTCGCGCCAGGCACCCAGATCGGTTTGCGAAACAAAGGTGGACTGCACGCCGAAGCGGGCCAGATCGGAGCCGATGAGTTTGATGGTCGAGCCGAACATGGAACGCGAACACAGCACATGGTCACCCGCCTGCAGCAGGCCCATGCACAGCATCAGAATGGCTGACATGCCCGAGGCCGTGCCGATGGCCGCCTGCGCGCCTTCCAGTGCAGCCAGGCGCTGCTCAAAGCTGGACACCGTGGGGTTGCCGTAGCGGCCGTAGGTGTAGCCCTCCTCCTCACCGGCAAAGCGGCGGGCGGCCGTCTCGGCGTTGGGCTGCACATAGCCGCTGGTCAGGAACAAGGCTTCGGAGTTTTCACCGTACTGGCTGGGCTCTACCGCGACGCGCTGCGCCAGGGTGTCGGGGTGCAAGCCGGGTGGCAGGGCTTTGGGGGGCATGAAGACCTTCCGTTCAACGATCAGGAAACTGGGTTGGGCAGCGCCAACCGCGAGGTGTCTTGCGCATCCTCGCTGCCACCAACCCGCGCGGCGTTGAGGCGGGCGATATCCGCGTCACCCACATCGCCGGTGACGTAAACCCCGTCAAAGCAGGACGCGTCAAAACCACTGATGCGGGGGTTGAGGGCGCCGATGGCTTTTTTCATAGCGTCCACGTCCTGGTAAATCAGGGCATCGCAGCCGATGATGGCGCGGATTTCTTCGACGCTGCGGTCGTGCGCCACCAATTCCGATGCGGTGGGCATGTCAATGCCGTAGACGTTGGGAAAGCGCACCGGCGGCGCGGCACTGGCCAGGTACACCTTGGCCGCACCCGCGTCGCGGGCCATTTGCACGATTTCCTGGCTGGTGGTTCCGCGCACGATGGAGTCATCCACCAGCAGCACGTTACGGCCCTTGAACTCGCTGGCAATCGCGTTGAGCTTTTGCCGCACGGACTTCTTGCGCACGGCCTGCCCGGGCATGATGAAGGTGCGGCCCACGTAGCGATTTTTTACAAAACCTTCGCGATAAGGCAGCCCTAAGAGCTGCGCCAGTTGCGCCGCGCTGGGGCGGCTGGACTCGGGAATCGGAATGACCACATCAATCTGGCTGGGCGGCACCTGCGAGACCACCCGCCGTGCAAGTGCCTCACCCAGATTGACCCGCGCCTGGTACACCGAAATACCGTCCATCACCGAATCGGGCCGCGCCAAATACACATACTCAAAAATGCAGGGCTTGAGTTGCGGTGCGTCGGCGCATTGCTGCGCATGGATGATGCCGTTCAAATCAATAAAAACCGCCTCGCCGGGTTCGATATTGCGTTCCAGCATGTGGCCGGTGCCCTCCAGCGCGACCGATTCACTGGCCAAAACCACCGTTCCCGGGCCGCTACCAATGCACAAGGGGCGGATGCCATACGGGTCCCGAAAGGCCAGCACGCCCTGCCCGGCGATCAGGGCAATCACCGCATACGAACCCTTGACGCGCCGGTGCACTTTGCGCACCGCCGTAAACACATCCTCCACGTGCAGCGTGCGCCCCCGGGTGGTGTGCTCCAGCTCATGCGCCAGCACGTTGAGCAGGACTTCGGAATCACTCTCGGTGTTGATGTGGCGGTGGTCCAGGCTGGCCAGCTCGTGCTTGAGCGCATGGGCATTGGTCAAATTACCGTTGTGCACCAGCACGATGCCAAAAGGCGCGTTCACATAAAAAGGCTGCGCTTCTTCTTCGCTGAAGGCATTGCCCGCGGTCGGGTAGCGCACCTGCCCAAGGCCGCAGTTGCCGGGCAGCGCGCGCATATTTCGGGTTCGAAATACATCTTTGACCATGCCCTTGGCTTTGTGCATGAAGAACTTGTCGTCCTGCTGGGTGACGATGCCCGCAGCATCCTGACCCCTGTGCTGCAAGAGCAGCAAGGCGTCATAAATCAGCTGGTTCACAGGTGCGTTGCTGACAACGCCGACGATTCCGCACATTTTGGCAACTCGCTATTTCTGTATCTCAGCCTCCCGAATGGACTCGGGAAGAAACTTGGAAAAACCGGGCGACAGCCAGGGCATCAGGCCGCGCAGCAGCATCTGAGATACGGCTGCCGTACGGGACTCGGCCCAGGACGGGTCATCGCGCCAGGGCGTCAAGGCCACCACCACGCTGAAAACCACCAGCACCAGCACGCCGCGCCCCACCCCGAAGACTGCTCCCAAGGCCCGGTCCGCGGGCCCCATGCCCGCTGCCGACAAGGCGCTCTTGATCACAAAGGCCAACAAGGATCCGGCAAGCACAGCGAGCACAAAAACCAGAATAAATCCGACTGAAACCCGCAGCAGCGCGGGAGCCCCCGCCATCGGGAGGGAGCCCCCCAGGGCTTCGCCGTACCACTGCGCCAGGACGAAGGCCGCCAGCCAGCTCAGCAGGCCCAAGAGTTCGGACACCAGGCCGCGCCAAAACCCCCACAGGGTCGAAGCGCCCAAAACGGCCAGACAGATCCAATCGGTTTTCGTCATGGCTGCCGCAGGCGAACTCAGAGCGCCAGCACCTGGGCTGGCAATTCAAGTTTCCGGATGCGTTCGGCCAGCTTGTCGGCCTCGGCCAGCGTGGCAACCGGGCCGACGCGCACCCGCGTGCGCTTACCGTCCTTGGTGTCGGCAATGTGGGTGTAGGTTTTCATGCCGGCCCGCTCCAATTTGCTGCGGGCATCCCGTGCGGCGCCTGAGTCGGCAAAAGCACCCGCCTGAACAATAAAACGGGCCCCCTGGGCCGCAGCGGCCTCCAACAAAGCCCGCGACTTTTTGGCGTCTTCAGAAACACCCGTCTCTTGCGCCTTGCTTTGCGCTGCATCCGGGGTTTTATCCTGTGCCTTATCCACGGGCTTTTCCACCAGGCTTTCCACAGGCTTGTCCACTGACTTGGACGCCTGCAATGCCGCCTTGTCAGCAGCTATTTCCGTAGGGGCCCCACCCGGAGCGGGGGGAGTGGCCAAAGGCGTGGTGGCAGCCGGATTCAGAACCACATCGGCGGGAGCCACCACTGTCGGGGCTATCACCTGCGGTTTGGCTTTGTCTCTGTCCGGAATGTCGATGGGGAGGTCCAAAGCGACCGGGCGCGGCTGGCTGTCAAAAACCATGGGGAAACCGACGATACCGACCAAGACCAGTACGGCTGCACCAATCAGTCGGTGCCGGGCGCGCTGGCGCAGCAGATCCAGTCCTTCCGCAGCAGGGGCAGGAGCCTGCGCCTCGGGGTCACTGGAGCGGAACTTGAAAAAAGCCATGGGGTTGGAAATTTAGGGTGCCAGGTGCGGTGCAGCACGTTGTGGAAGTCCCTGCTGGAGAATGCCGCCGACCGTGTAAAACGAGCCGAACGCGACGATTCTATCAGCGGGGTCTGCAGCAGCCAGGGCTGCTGCCAGGGCTGCCGAGGGGTCTGCAAACACCTGGGACGTCAGTCCGGCGCGGGCAGAACCCGCCCCTTTGAAGGCCTTCCACTGGGCCTGCAGAGCATGGGCAGACGCTGCGCGTGGCGTGGGCAAATCCGTGAAATACCAGTGTTCAACCAGAGGGCCCAGACGCGCCCAGATGGGGGCCAGGTCTTTGTCGGCCATGGCACCGAACACCGCGTGGGTAACCGGAAAGTAGCCCATGGCGTCCAGATTGGCGGCCAAGGCCGCCGCCGCATGCCCGTTGTGCGCCACATCGAGCACGAGCGCCGGCTGGCCGGGCAGAATTTGGAAGCGTCCGGGCAGCTGCACCGTGGCCAGCCCGCTGCGCACGGCCTGGGCAGTCACCGGCAGCTGCGCGCGCAACGCGCTCAATGCGGCCAGCACACCGGCAGCGTTGACCAACTGGTTGGCACCGCGCAGCGCCGGGTACGCCAGGCCACTGTAGCGCCGCCCGCGCCCGGTCCAGCCCCACTGCTGCGGGTCGCCTGCCGTGACAAAGTCCGCCCCCACGCGCCACAGATCGGCCCCCAGCGCTGCCGCATGCGCCAGCACGCTGGCCGGCGGCATGGGGTCGCTGACCACAACCGGGCGGCCCGGGCGCATGATGCCGGCCTTTTCGCGGCCAATGGCCTCGCGATCGGATCCGAGCAGCTCCATGTGGTCCAGATCGATGCTGGTGATCACGGCGCAATCGGGGTCCACGATGTTCACCGCGTCCAAGCGCCCGCCCAACCCCACCTCCAAGATGATGGCGTCCAGCCCGCTGCGCGCCAGCACCCACAAAACCGCCAGCGTGGTGAACTCGAAATAGGTCAGGGATACCGCCTGCGCCCCGCCGCCGGGCGCGCGGGCCTGCTCTACCGCTTCCAGCCCTGGCACAAACTGTTCTGCCGCCGCAGCTTCGCCGTTGATGCGCATGCGCTCCTCAAAATGCACCAGATGCGGCGAGGTGTAGACGCCGGTGCGGTAACCGGCGGCGCGCAAAATGGATTCCAGCATGGCCACCGTGGAGCCCTTGCCGTTGGTGCCGGCTACGGTAATCACAGTGCAAGGCATGCTCAGGCCCATGCGCTGCGCCACGGTGCGCACGCGCTCCAGGCCCATGTCGATGGTGTGGGGATGCAGGCGCTCGCAATGCACCAGCCAGTCAGAGAGGGTTTTCATAGGTCGGCGGATTGTCGCCCAGCGTGGCATCATCCCACCCATGATTACCGTCTACGGCATCCCCAACTGCGACTCGGTCAAAAAGGCGCGCAACTGGCTTAGCGACCATGGCGCGGTCTATGTATTCCATGACTTCAAGAAGCAAGGCCTGCCACCGGACCTGCTGGCCCATTGGGCATCAGCGCTTGGCTGGGAGCGTCTGCTCAACCGGCAGGGGCAGACCTGGCGCAAGCTCGACACTGCCGAACAAGCCCGGGCTGTCGACGCAGCCAGCGCCTGCGAACTGATGCAAGTGCACACCAGCTTGGTCAAACGCCCGGTGATTGATTGGGGCGGTACAGCACTGACGGTAGGCTGGCAGCCCGATGCCTTTGGAGCGGCCCTGGCCAAAGCCCTGGCCTAGAATCCCGCTCTCTCCCACCACCCGACCGGAACGGTCTTTTTTCACGTATCAAGCCATGAGCACCACCCACCTGAGCGCAGCCACCGTCTCCACCGCCGCCAATGTGTACTTTGATGGCAAATGTGTCAGCCACGCGTTGACCATGGCCGATGGCAGCAAAAAGTCTGTGGGCGTGGTGCTCGCCTCCAGCCTGGTGTTTGGAACCGCCGCGCCCGAAACCATGGAATGCGTAGCCGGTTCCTGCGAATACCGCCTCCCCGGAAGTACCGAGTGGCATACGTCCAGCGCCGGACAAAAATTCAGCGTTCCAGGCAATACCCGCTTTGAGATCCGCGTAGCCGAGGCCTACCACTACATCTGCCACTACGAATAAGCCACCCCCTGCGCACCTGCTTGTATGTCCACCATTCTCCAAAACATTCCCGTTGGCCACAAGGTCGGCATTGCTTTCTCCGGCGGCCTGGACACCAGCGCGGCCTTGCACTGGATGCGCAACAAGGGCGCGGTGCCCTATGCCTACACCGCCAATCTGGGCCAGCCCGACGAGGCGGATTACGACGACATACCGCGCAAAGCCATGGAATACGGCGCGGAGAAAGCGCGTCTGATCGACTGCCGCAGCCAGCTTGCCGCCGAGGGCATTGCGGCCTTGCAAAGCGGGGCCTTCCACATCTCGACCGCCGGTGTGACCTACTTCAACACCACGCCCATTGGGCGCGCGGTAACCGGCACCATGCTGGTGGCGGCCATGAAAGAGGACGATGTCCACATCTGGGGCGACGGCAGCACCTACAAGGGCAACGACATCGAGCGCTTTTACCGCTATGGCTTGCTGACCAACCCCGCGCTGCGCATCTACAAACCCTGGCTGGACCAGGCCTTTATTGACGAGTTGGGTGGCCGCGCGGAAATGTCGGCCTTTATGACCCAAGCCGGGTTCGGCTACAAGATGTCGGCGGAAAAAGCCTATTCAACCGACTCCAATATGCTGGGTGCCACCCACGAGGCCAAAGACCTGGAGCACCTCAACAGCGGCATCACCATCGTCAACCCCATCATGGGCGTGGCATTCTGGCGCGACGACCTTGCGGTGGCACGTGAAACCGTGCGCGTGCGCTTTGAGGAAGGCCGCCCGGTTGCGCTCAACGGCGTGGAATATCCGGATCTGGTGACGCTGGTCTTGGAAGCCAACCGCATTGGCGGACGCCACGGCCTGGGCATGAGCGACCAGATTGAGAACCGCATCATCGAAGCCAAAAGCCGCGGCATCTACGAAGCACCCGGTCTGGCGCTTTTGTTTATTGCCTATGAGCGCCTGATCACCGGCATCCACAACGAAGACACCATCGAGCAGTACCGCGAAAACGGCCGCAAGCTCGGCCGCTTGCTGTACCAGGGCCGCTGGTTTGACCCGCAGGCCATCATGCTGCGCGAAGCCGCGCAGCGCTGGGTGGCGCGCGCGATTACAGGCGAAGTGACGCTGGAGCTGCGCCGGGGCAATGACTACTCGCTGCTCAACACCGAGTCCCCCAACCTGAGCTACCACCCTGAGCGCCTGACCATGGAAAAAGGCGCATCGGCTTTTTCTCCAGCGGACCGCATCGGGCAGCTGACGATGCGCAACCTCGACATTACCGACACCCGCGCCAAGCTCGGCATCTACGCCCGCTCGGGGCTACTAGAGCACGGCCAGGGCATGGATATGCTGGGATTTGACGCCGGCACAGGCGCTTAACGCCCCAGGTAGGCCCGCGCCACCGGCTCCAAGGCTGCGGGTGTGATGCCAAGTTCCGCCAGCCCCGGCATACCGGGTGTGGCCACGTTATCCACCCGCATCGAGTCCAGGTTATCGCGGCTCATTACGGGCGCCCCGGGTGCCAGTTCCATCACAAAGGCCTGGATGCGCGCAGCCCACATGGGCAAGCCCACAATCGGGCGACCTTTGCCCCCTCCAGCGCCGCTGAAAACGCCCGCCATGTGGACCAAATCACGCAGGCGCAATACGTCGGGGCCGACCAGCTCCCAGATGCGCACGCCGCTGCCAGCCGGTGGTAGGTCGAGCACCCGCACCACAGCCTGTGCCACGTCGCACACCCAAACCGGTTGGAAGCGGGCATCGGCACCAGCCAGCGGAATGAAGGGGAAGATGGCTTGCAATTTCGCAAAAACGTTCATGAACTGGTCATTGGCACCAAAAATCACGCTGGGACGTACAACGGACACGCGCAATCCGGCTTGCGCCGCCGAGGCCCGAACCAGTACCGCTTCTGCCGCACTTTTGCTGCGCAGGTAATGGGATGGGGCGGTCTCGGCGCGCGCCGGATCCGCGCCCAAGGCGCTGATCTGCACCAGCTGCGAAACACCGTTGACAGCACAGGCCCGGGTGATTTTTTCAGCCAGCTGCACATGCGTCCGGGCAAATGCAGTGGCATCGCCATGCAGGATTGCCACCAGATTGAGCACAGCCGAATGGCCAGACATCGCCCGCGTGAGCGCCGCCTCATCGTGCACATCCATCTCCAGCACCGTGAGCCCCGGCAGGTGCTGAATGCCCTGGGCATGGCGCCTGCGCCGGGTGGGAACGGTGATCTGCCAACCGGCGCGCACCAGCTGCTCGCACACATGGGCACCGACAAAGCCGCTACCGCCCAGAACAAATATGTTTTTCATGCTCCGACTGTATGGCATTGCTGCGCACTGCAGCATTCAGAGCACGACGGGTTCGGTCTCCAGCATCAGTCCGAAACGCTCGTAGACGCTGGTCTGTATCGCGCCGGCCAGGGTCATGACCTCGCCGCCGGTGGTACCGCTGGGACCCTGGCCCCGATTGACCAGCACCAAAGCCTGCTTTTCGTAGACCCCGGCCTGCCCGATGGACTTGCCGCGCCAGCCGCAGGCGTCGATCAACCAGCCGGCTGCCAGCTTGAAAGAACCATCGTGCAAGCGGTAATGGACCACTTTGGGGTCGCGGGCGATGATGTCGGCGCACTGCTCGGCGCTGACCGTGGGGTTTTTGAAAAAGCTCCCGGCGTTGCCGATGTGGGCCGGGTCCGGCAATTTGGCACGGCGGATCTCGCAAATCCAGTCAAACAGCTGCTGGGCCGTCGGCGTCGCAACGCCGGTCTGGGCCTGCTTTTTTTCCAGATCGGCGTAACCCAAAACAGGCGTCCAGGCCAGGGGGAGGGCAAAGCGCACGCGCAGAATCATGGCCCGCCCCTTGAGACCCATGCTCCGGTCTGAGCCGGTGTGCTTGAACACCGAATCGCGGTAACCGAAGCCGCACTGGGCCGCGTCCAGCGTGAAGACGCGGCCGGTCTCCAGGTCGATGGCGTCAAGCGCGTCGAAGCGGTCCTGCAACTCCACGCCATAGGCGCCGATGTTTTGCACGGGCGCAGCCCCCACGGTGCCGGGGATGAGAGCCAAATTCTCCAGGCCAGGCAGGCCTTGGGCCAAGGTCCAGGCCACCAAGTCGTGCCAGTCGACACCGGCACCAGCCTCGACCACGGTCGCCCGGGGCCGCTGCTCCACCACCTTGCAGCCCGGGATTTCTGACTTCAGAACAAGGGGCGTGACGTCACCAGTGATCACCAGGTTACTGCCACCACCCAGCACAAATTTAGGTGCCTCGCGCAGTTGCGGATCGGCCAGTACCGCGAGAACATCGGCCTCACTGCGGATGCGTACGAGCCGCTGCGCCTTGGCGACGATGTGGAAGGTGTTGAGCGCCTGCAGCGGCACCTGGTGTTCGACTAACATGGGCGGATTGTCCTGTATGGAGTCCTTACGCTATGCCCTCTTTCGACGCAGTCTGCGAAGCCGAACTGGTTGATGTCAAAAATGGTGTCGAAAACACCGCCAAAGAAATTACCACCCGCTTTGATTTCAAGGGCACCTCGGCCAGCATCGAGATCAAAGACAAAGAAATCACCCTGATCGGCGACGCCGAGTTTCAGCTCACGCAAATCGAAGACGTGCTGCGCAACAAGCTCACCAAGCGCAATGTGGATGTGCGCTTTCTCGATGCGGGCGATGTACAGAAAATGGGCGGCGACAAGGTCAAGCAGGTCATCAAGGTACGCAACGGCATTGAGTCCGAGCTGGCCAAAAAGATCCAGCGGCTGATCAAGGACAGCAAGCTCAAGGTGCAGGCGGCGATCCAGGGCGACAGTGTGCGCGTCACTGGGGCCAAGCGCGACGATCTGCAGGCCGCGATGGCTTTGCTGCGCAAGGAGATCAGCGACGTGCCCATCAGTTTCAACAACTTCCGGGATTGAGCCCTGCCAGCGGGGCTCAGCGCAGCGCATTCAGTTTTTCTTGCCGATCCGGGGTTCGGTTCCGCGCACCAAGCGGCTGATATTGGCCCCGTGACGCCACAGCAGCAGCGCAGCCATCAGAGCCAGCGCCAGCGCCACGCTGGGCTCGCTGCGCCAGGCCATGCCATCGCACAGCAGGTAATACACCGGTGTGAAAACCGCAGCGACCAAAGCCGCCAACGATGAATAACGGAAAAAGTAGGCGATGGTCAGCCAGGTTAATCCGGTTGCAACACCCAGGATGGGATGGATTCCAAAGCTCGCGCCTATCGCCGTCGCCACGCCCTTGCCGCCCTTGAACTTGAAAAATACGGGGAACACATGTCCCAGAAATGCCGCCAGCGCCACCGCTGCAACCGTTCCACCATTCAATCCCCAGTCCGCCCCATAGGTCTGAACACACCATAAAGGCACATACGCTTTGAGCGCATCCAGCAGCAAGGTAAGCGCTGCGGCCACCTTGTTACCGGACCGCAGCACATTGGTCGCTCCTGGATTGCCGCTGCCATAGCTGCGGGGGTCGTTCAGATTCATCAGCCGGCTGACGATGACGGCAAATGACAGGGAGCCAATCAGATAGGCGAGGAGAACGGCCAAGAAGGGCCCGGGCCACGATTCATAATTGTCCACCTTAAGAATCTCCGGCTCGCAATAAAGGGCCAAACAAATAGTCAAATGTCAGGTCGGAATTGACCCCGTCCTGGTTGTCCGTTAAGCACAGAGCACGCGTCTCTAAAGTCCTGCGACTCGCGCCAGGCATTAACCTGTCCCCAAGAGCAGGAATCACCCACCGATCGACCCCTCTGCGCGCCATGTGACCGCCCAACCATACATCGTCATCGAAGAATGCTTGCTTTGGCGCCCCGGTGTAATCAGTCACTGCATCATCAAAAAAACGGGGCTTGACCAAAACACCGGCGTAACCAAAAAGATAGTCAACACGCGCCAATGCATCGCTCGAAAAGCTGGTGTAGCGCAAGTCTTGAAGCCAAGACTCGCGACTAAAAATGACAGAGGATGGCTTCATTTGGGCCGGAACCGTCACGCCGGAGCAGCCGAGCGCAGCATCCGGCATTCGCTGAGACCAGTGCACTAACTGTTCTATCAGTCGATAGGGATACACGCCATCGTCATCTACGATGATCAGTCGGGCATCTGGCATGTGTTTTTCTTTTTGCCAAGTGGGAATAAATTTGGTAACCGGCCCCAAGTCCTTTTCACAATCAACAATTTCAAGTAGCGGCACCTGGGAAAACCAGCTGGGAATATCGTAGCTGTAAGGCGCTAGGCGCGAAGTCTTGGGAATGCATAGGCAGATACTGTCGGGGCGTACCGACTGGTCAAGCAGGCTTTTTAGCATCACCTCAATCTGTCCTATCCGCTCTGGAGTTGTCGTAAAGGTAACCACCACCCGATCAGGGCAATCAACACGTGGAATAGTCTGCAAACGTTCAATGTAATAAGACAAGGACTTACGATGCAACTGGTGAACACGCCAGCGAAACGCTAATTTATTGGCTACTCTCGCCCGCATGTGAATCCTTCGTTGACTGGTTTTTAGGAGGGGCTGCCCTAAGCAGACGTTGCATTGCACCACACACCATGCTGCGCGCAATCCACGGATTGTGCGCCGAGCGCGCTTACACAGATCTGCGGATCAATCTCCAACAAATAACCCCGCCGCCCTCCATTGATCAGAATACGCGGGAGGCGCAGGATGCTGGACTCGATGTACACCGGCATGGGTTTGCGGGT
>CANFHZ010000070.1 GCA_947446885.1 Comamonadaceae bacterium | reverse complement strand
TATTGAGTGGGAATAAGCGGTCTCCCTGGGCCGGAGCCATCCAAAGGCGCGAGGGATACCTCTGCTGCGTCAGCCCGACACCGCAATGTGCTCCGGTAGAAAACCCGACTGAAATCGTGCGTACATCGTTCGATAGGCCGATTCCAGACCCTGTGTAAACAACCCTGCGTCAAACAGCGGACTGGTTCCCCGGTGTGCCTGCAATTTGGATGTGATTGCCTGCAGGGCTACCCGGTCATGCGCCAGTTCGATTGCCCGCGCTTCGAACTCCGTTTGGGTATGGGTGATCAATTCCGGCAAATCCATGGCCAACAGCAAACTCCCCGCCACCCGCGCGGCAAAAGATTGACCCATGCATGTGAGTACCGGCAAACCCGCCCACAAGGCGTCGCTGGCAGTGGTGTGTGCGTTGTAGGGCAGGGTGTCGATGAACAAATCGGCCAATCGATGTCGCGCCAAGTGATCCGCAAGCGGCATGCGGGGAGCAAAAATAAGGCGATGGACGTCGACCCCGCGCGTTTGTGCTTCGCGTTGCAAGTTGCGTCTAGCCACAGGGCTATGGTCTAACAACCATAAAACACTACCTTCCACGGCCTGCAGGATGCGCATCCAGCCGTCAAAGGTCGCGGGCAGGATCTTGTAGCTGTTGTTGAAACAACAAAAAACAAATCCGCCCTCGGGTAAGCCCAGCTCGCCGCGCGAAAAAATGCGCTCCGAGATTCGGCGTTGGGAATCATTGGGCTGGTAGCAGTTGGGCAAGTAAGCTACCTTCTCCGCATAGTGCCTGCGCTGGTTTTCAGGAATAACCGTTGCATCCGCCAGAATGTAGTCGTAATACGTCGCCCCCAGGGTTCCGGGAAATCCGAGGTAGTTGATCTGGACAGGGGCGCAGCGTTGGGCAAAGATGCCGGTTCTGGAATTGACTGTATGCCCTCCCAAATCGACGGCGATGTCAATATGCAGAGCTCTTGAAAGTTGAGCGGCGCTTCTGTCGCTCTTGTCGCTCAAATCAATGACCTGATTGACCGCGGCGAATATCCGCGCGCTGCTCGCATCGGGTGGCGCGGGGTTGAGGTTGAAAGCGTAAATTTCGAACGCGGTGTGATCATGCTTTTCGAGCATCTCAGCGATCAGATACGTAATTGCGTGGTCGCGAAAATCAGCCGAGTAATACCCGATACGGATCTTGCCACTGTGCGCGCGGTGCGGGATGGCTCCCAGGCCGTCTTGTGCAGGGAAGCGTGTCTGGATATAGGTTCGGGCAACCTGTAGGTGCAACGCCGGATCGTCCACCCATCCGGTCACCACAAACGGACTGGCCACAGCGCGGACCTGATGGACTGCTTCTCGTAAAGCGACCAGCTTGCGCTCTGCGTCGCGCCAGTCGCACAACTGCATGGCTGTGTGCGCGTAGGTACCCAACAGAAATGGATACCCCGGATTGATCGCCATGGCATTTGCAAAACTGGTCAGCGCCGCAGCAAGGTCTTTTGATTCGCACAAGGCCAAGCCCCGGTTGTAGTGGGCTTCCACGTAGTTGGGCTGAAGGTGGATGGCCTTGTCGTGATCTGCGATTGCCTTGCCTTGCTGGCCCAACTCTTTCCAGGCAATGCCACGGTTGTCAAACGCCTGGTGGTAATCGGGTTTCAAAGCGATCGCCTTGTCATAACTGGCAATTGCTGCAAGGAACTTCCGGATCTGGAAAAGGGTATTGCCGCGGTTGTAATGGGGCGATGCATAGTCCGGCTTGAGACGAATCGCCTGGTCGTAGCTGGTAATGGCATCCTGGGCCCGATGCATTGCGGCGTAGACGATGCCCTGGTTGTTGTAGGTTTCAGCAACATCCGGCCGGATGAGCAGCGATTTTTCGTAGCTCGCCAGGGCCGACGTGAAGTGCCCCAGTTCACGCAACACCAAACCGAGATTAGAGTGGTAGCCGGCCATGTTCGGTTTGATGGCAATCGCCTTGTTGATCAAATCCGAGGCGAGGGGGTAGTCTTTTTCCTGGTAGGCGACCATGCCCAGCAAATGCCAGGCATCGGCGTTCCCTTGGTCTTCAGTCAGCAGGCTTGCATAAATGGATTTCGCCTGCGCGAGCTGGCCGTGTTGATGGAGCGCCACGGCTTGGGTCAATCGGGATCGGGGTGTCACGGCACGATTTTCCTGCATTTGCGTCACGTTTCGGCGTAGCCGCGTACGCTGGTGTATGGGATACCATGGAGTGGCTTTCGGCTTTTGGATTCGCTTGCATGTACCTCCCCGCCCAATTCGAGTCCCACGATCCGCACATGGCCCGGCAAATCATGCGCGACCACCCCTTTGCCAGCTTAATTTCGGTCGACGAAGATGCCTGTCCGTTTGTGACCCATTTGCCGCTGCATTGGGAGGCGGGCGAGGGGGACGGGCATCATGGCGTGCTGCTTGGGCATTGCGCGATGGGCAATCCGCACTGGAAGTACCTGCGCGCGCGCAGCCAAGCCGTGGTGACTTTTATGGGGCCGCATGCCTATATGTCGCCCAAGGTCTACCCCGATCTCGCCCGGGTGCCGACCTGGAATTACATCGCGGTGCACTGCACGGTAGACGCAGAGGTTCTGGACGGCGAACCGGCCAAAGACGCTTTGCTCAAGCAGCTGATCGAGGACCATGAACCGGCGTATGCAGCGCAGTGGCGCGGCCTGAGTACCGATTACACCGAAAAAATGTTGCGCGGCATTGTTGCTTTTTCATTAGAAATCAAATCTTTAAAGTGCAAACTTAAAGTCAATCAGCACCGTCCCGAGGCCCACCAGCGCATGCTGGAGGTTTATGACGCCGGTGACCCGAATGCCCAGGCGCTGGCCGCGTGGATGCGCCAACTCGGGTTGGGATTGGCTCCGGCGTGAGCGATATCGGCTACGCCGATGCGCACTGGATGCGGCTGGCGCTGGAACAGGCGCGTTTGGCGGCAGCCGAGGGCGAGGTGCCGGTCGGTGCGGTGGTGGTGAGGGACGGGCAGCTGATCGCCACTGGCCGCAACGCGCCCATCGGAAACCACGACCCCAGCGCGCACGCTGAAATTGTGGCCTTGCGCGCCGCCGCGTCGGCGTTGGGCAACTACCGCTTGGACGGGTGCGAGCTGTTTGTGACGCTGGAGCCCTGCGCCATGTGCAGCGGTGCCATGCTGCACGCGCGGCTTAAGCGGGTGGTTTTCGGGGCGGCTGATCAGCGCACCGGTGCTGCGGGCTCGGTTCTCGACCTGTTTGCCGATGCCCGGCTCAACCACCAGACCGAAGTGCAGGGCGGTGTGCTGGCGGACGAGGCTGCACGCGCCTTGCAGGCTTTCTTCAAAATCCGCCGCGTCAACCCCCAGCCTGTGCGCGAGGATGCACTGCGCACGCCGGAGTCCTGCTTTGCATTGCTGGCCGATTACCCATGGCCTGCCCAGTACCAGGATGCGCTTGCGGCCTTGAACGGACTGCGCCTGCATTACCTGGACATCCCCCCTGATCCCGGCGTGCCAGTTTCAGGCAACACGGTCCTCTGCCTGCATGGCGATGCAGCCTGGAGTTACGCGTTTCGCCACCATATCTCTGCGTGGACCAGGGCAGGGCACCGCGTGCTCGCACCTGATTTGATCGGCTTTGGCAAGAGCGATAAGCCCAAAAAACAGGCCCTACACACGCTTGATTTCCACCGCCGCGTGCTAGTGGAGTTCGTGGAACACCTGGATCTGTACGCCGTCGAACTGACGGTGCAGGACCGGGCCACCATCCTGGCGCTCGCGCTGCCCATGGACGCGCCGCAACGTTTCAGTGGCTTTCGGGTGATCCGCACCGAAGAGGACGTGGATTCGCTGGCTGCCTATGATGCACCGTACCCCGACCGGGGTCACCGCGCGGCGCTGCGTGCCTTTGCCAAGCTGGCGGTGCCCGGTGGCGTTTCAGCCGTGGCGGCGCTCGTAGCCAAAGTCCGTGATTTTTGGACCGGGCGCTGGAGCGGGGAACCGCAGGTGGCCAACGAGGCGATCCGCTGGATCAATCAGCTGGGACGCGACCCGAAATTGGAATCTGACCCCGATTAATGTATGCACCATATTTATATTTTTTCCCCCTCCAGCGCGGTGCGCGACAAGGCAGCGTTCCGGCGTGGCATTCAGCGGTTGCGGGGCTTGGATTGCACGGTGGCGATTGACGAGGCGGCGCTCTCCAGCCATATGCGCTTTGCCGGGGATGACGCTACACGGCTTGCGGCGATTGGCCGGGCCGCGGCGGCTGGTGCCGACATCGCCATGATTTCTCGGGGGGGGTATGGCTTGACCCGCTTGCTGGCCGAATTACCCTACGCGGCGATTGCCGAATCCGCCGCGCATGGAACCCGCTGGGTGGGCCTGAGCGATTTCACAGCCTTCCAGGCAGCGGTGTATGCCAAGACCGGGACGGTAAGCTGGCAGGGCCCGGACGTCGTCGCAGATTTTGGCGCTGCGGAGGGCCCAGACGACATCATGCAGGCCTGCTTTGAAGATTTGCTGCTGGGGCAGGGTGAAGGTGCCGGTTGGCGGCTCCCGGCTGCCGAGGCCGTGGCTGCGGGCTGGGAAGCGTCCGGCCGTCTATGGGGCGGCAATTTGTCCGTGCTCTGCGGCCTGCTGGGTACGCCATATTTCCCGTCGATACGGGGCGGTCTTTTGTTTTTGGAAGATGTGGGCGAACACCCGTACCGCATCGAGCGCATGCTGACCCAACTCCTGCACGCAGGCGTTTTGGGTCGGCAAAAGGCGCTTGTGCTCGGACAGTTCAGCAACTTCAAACTGGTACGCGGCTACGACAGGGGTTTCTCGCTCGCCACCGTGCTTGATCGCTTGCGCAGCCAACTGCCGATTCCGGTGTTCACGGGTCTGCCTTTTGGCCATGTACCCACCAAGGTGTTGCTGCCGTTCGGCGCGCAGGTTGATTTTTCAGTCCAAGGCCGCGATGCGATGGTTCTGTGGGGTCCGCTGGACGGGCATACCCACTGAAGAGGCCGAGGGGCTGAATGCCGCTGGCGGGGTGGCCTGACTATTTTGGCGGGGTCAGTTTTTAGGTTCACATAATATACATCGTATGAAGTGATGGGTATCCGTTATATGCCACGCCAAGCGACGGCTATGCGGAAAGCTTGATCTGACGCCAGGTGCGCCCTGCTATGGCGCCGCTACACTTTCGCAACGTCGGTGTGGGCACTGCCTGACACGTAATCAGAAAAGGTATTTCAGATGAAAACGATAAATACGTTGGTCATGGCGTTTGTGATGGGTTTGCTGGCGCCCGCGCTGGCACATGCCGAGCATCAACACAGCATGCAGATCTGGCCGACGATTCCGTTTGTGCGCGGCAAAGACCTGTGCCAATACCAGGATGCGTACAGCAAAAGCAAAAACGCCCAGTCGCAGACCCTGCTGAGCAACGTGATTGCACTCATGCGCGAAGGTGCGCAAGACGTATTCGCCATTGGCATCGTGCAGGCCATAGACGAAATGGAGAATACCAACCGCGCGCGCGCCGCCGCGGGCCAGGGCATGGACGTGCTGCTGGAGGGCAGCTTCAAGGCGAGCCTGGACAGCTACTACCGTGAAGTGCAGCCCGCCCGCCGGCAGCTGAGTTTTTTCAATCCCATGCAGCTGAGCCAGTTGGTGCGTACCGTGCGTGACCAAAAGCGCCAGGGCTATCTGGATGACAAACTGATTCGTGACCTGCAAGGTGTTTTCTGGGGCACTTATTCATTTGGCCCCGGCTGCACCGGCAATGTGCTGGTGACCCTGCATCTGGAGGACAAAGACGGAGAAACCTACAGTTTTCAGGGACAGGGACTGCCCCATTCGGTCATGCAGTCGCTGGCTGGGCAGGTTTTTGAATACTTTCAGCGCACCAAGTTTCCCTCGCGCATCGCCATGGGCAAGAGTTCAGTGGATGTCCTGGGCGCGCCAGGCGCACCCTTTGCCCATACGCCCGACACCGCGTCTGCCGAGCGGGTGTGCAAACAAATGACCGGACGCCTGCCCACGCCGGAAGAGCTGGAATACATCAACGCCCTGGGCGACTGGAATGGCGGCATCACCCTGCGCAACGACATTTGGGCGCTTGAGAACAACAAGGTCTACGCCCCAGATTTGCGCAACCCGTCGCCGGTGCGCACCGCCGATGAGGTACGCGGACAGGCCATCCACTTCTACTGCGTGCGCTGAATCCGGACTGGGGTAATCCCTCGGTAAAAACCCTCTGAAAACCTGCGGAACAGGCCTTGCCGGTGCTACATTCGAAATATGTTCGAAAAATATTAAGCCTTCCGGGCTGGCCTATTGAAGAGGATTTTGACCATGAGCAACCCCCGCTGGAAAGGTATTTTTCCCGCCGTTACCACCAAGTTCCACGCCGACGAAAGTCTGGATTTGGAGGGCACCGCCAAGCATCTGGACTTTCAGATTCGCAACGGCATCCACGGCATGGTGACCTGCGGGTCGCTGGGTGAAGCCAGTACGCTCACGCTGGAGGAAAAGCTGCTAGTTGCCAAAACCGCGCTCGAAGTCAGCGCGGGTCGGGTACCGGTGCTGGCCAACATCTCAGAGACCAGCACCCGCGAAGCGCTGCGCTATGTGGAAGGTGCAAATAAGCTGGGCGTAGACGGCTACATGGTCATGCCGTCGGTGATTTATGTCGCTGACGCGCGTGAGGCCATGCACAACCTGCGCACCATTGCAGCGGCGGCCCAAAAGCCCATGATGGTCTACAACAACCCGGTGGCCTACCGGGTGGACCTCAAGCCCGAGCACATGCTGGAGCTGGCCGATTGCGAGTGGCTGGCCGCCATTAAAGAAAGCAGCGACAACATCCGCCGCATCACCGATTTGCGTAACACGGTGGGCGACCGCTACCAGCTCTTTCTGGGCGTGGACGACCTGGCCTATGAGGGTCTGGCCCTGGGCTGCGACGGTCTGCTGGCCGGTGTGGGCTGCACCTTTCCGCGCGAGACCGTAGCCCTGTACGACCTGATGCAAGCCGGCAAATTCGCCGAAGCGCTCAAGCTCTACCAATGGATGACGCCCATGCTGCATCTGGACGTTTCCACCAAGCTGGTGCAAAACCTCAAGCTCATTGACGTGGTTGCGGGCATGGGCTCCGAACACATGCGCCGCCCCCGTCTGCCGCTCGTTGGCACTGAGCGTGAATTTGTCGTCAACGTGGTGCAAAAGGCGCTGGCGACCCGGCCCGTGCAGTACCAGTCCGTTCCCTGAGCACCGCGCGCTCGGCACCTGCGCAGGGCGCGTTTTTGCAAGTTCCCCGTCCCTTCCCCGTTCCACAAACTATTGAGGTGTTGATATGAAGATGAAATCTCTGGCTGCGGTTGCTCTCGCTACCGCTCTTGTGTGTGCAGGCCAAGTCGCCAGCGCCAAGGACAAACTCGACAGCATCATCGAGTCCGGCAAGCTGCGCTGCGCCGTGGTGCTGGACTTCCCGCCCATGGGCTCGCGTGACGCCAGCAACAACCCCGTTGGTTTTGACGTGGACTACTGCGGCGATCTGGCCAAAGTGCTGGGCGTGAAGGCCGAAATTGTGGAGACCCCGTTTGCCGACCGCATTCCGGCACTGGTTTCCAACCGTGTGGACATCGTGGTGGGCTCCACCTCTGACACCCTGGAGCGTGCCAAAACGGTAGGCATGTCCATCCCCTACTTCGCCTTCACCATGGTCGTTTTGACCCGTGACGACAAGAAAATCACCAACTACAGCGACCTCAAAGGCCACCCCGTTGGCAACACGGTCAGTACCTACGAGGCCTTGGCGCTGGAAAAAGACGTGAAAGCCTGGGGCGACAAAAAAGGCAGCTTCCTGGCCTTCCCTACCCAGGCTGACACCATCCTGGCCGTCAGCCAGGGCAAGATCGACGCGACTGTGGCGACCTCCACGGTGGCATTTGCCTCCATCCAGTCAGGCAAGTACGACAAGCGTCTCAAAGTCGGCGGCAATGCGCCCTACCCCATTGACTATGTCTCGCTGGTCGCACCACGCGGCGAGTTCGGCCTGATCAACTACCTCAACCTGTTTGTGAACCAACAGGTGCGTAACGGCCGCTATGCGGAGCTGTACAAAAAATGGGTGGGTGACGGCAAGGCACCGGACCTCACCGTTCCCGGCGTGTACTACTGATCCAAGCCCGTAACCCTGACGCACACCACGTCTCCACACGGCCCCTGCGCGGGCGCGTGCCCGAGGAATTGACAGATGCCACAGCATGTAATCACAGGCAAAGCCCTGACCTCGGGCACGGCGCAGGGGCTGGTCTTATTTGGTGACACGCCCCTGAGTTTTTGGGGCGGTGTCCAACCCGGCAGCGGCGAGATCATCGACCGCCACCATCCGCTCAGCGGAAAAATCATCACCGGCCAGGTCTTGGCCTTGCCCAGCGGGCGCGGCTCGTGCACGGGCAGCAGCGTGATGATGGAAGTGATCCTCAACGGACGCGGCCCGGCCGCGCTGATTCTGGAACAAGCCGACGAAATTCTGGCGCTGGGAGCCATCGTCGCCGAACTGGTTTTTGGCAAAGGGCTGCCCGTGGTCGTCGTGGGCAGCGCCGGTTTTGCAGCGCTGCGCGAGGCAGGCTTTGCTGCCGTCAACGCGGACGGCAGCGTCACCGTGAGCGATACCCCCCTACCCGCCCCGGCATACAACGCCGCCGCAGCCCCCGAGGCGATAGACCGCGCCATGCAACTCAGCGCGCTCGACCGCGAAATTTTGGCTGGCGCGCAAGGCAAAGCACGCCAGGTCGCCATGCAAGTGGTTCTGCGCATGGCCCAGCTGCAAGGTGCCACCGCGCTCATTGACGTGGTGCAAGCCCATATTGATGGTTGTATCTACACCGGCTCGGCCAGCCTGCGTTTTGCCGAACAACTGCGTGACTGGGGCGGCATCGTCACAGTGCCGACCACGCTCAACGCCATTTCTGTGGACCAGCGGCGCTGGCGTGCCCTGGGGATCGACGCCGCCTTTGGCGAACCGGCCAGCGCACTGGCCCAGGCCTATGTCGATATGGGTGCGCAAGCCAGCTTCACCTGTGCGCCCTATTTGCTGGACACCGCCCCCCAAGCCGGTGAAAACATCGTCTGGGCCGAGTCCAACGCCGTGGTCTACGCCAACAGTGTGTTGGGTGCCTATACGGCCAAATACGCCGATTACCTGGACATCTGCATCGCCCTGATCGGTCGTGCGCCCCAAGCGGGTTGCCACCTGCCCGGCAAGCGCCACGCCAAGCTGGTTTTGCGCGTGCCCGCGCCAACGGGCGCAGACGACGCCTATTACCCGCTGCTGGGCTACCACCTGGGGCTTTTGTGTGGCGCCCGCATCCCGGCCGTGTGCGGACTTGAGCGCGCGCACCCCACTCTGGACGATTTGAAAGCCTTCGGCGCAGCCTTTGCCACCAGCAGCGCCGCGCCCATGTTCCACATCGTCGGCGTCACCCCGGAAGCGCCCACGCTGGACGCCGCCCTGGGTGGCGAGCAAGCTGACAGCGACACCACGGTGACTCTGCAAGAACTTGCGACAAGCTGGCGCGAACTCGACAGCGCGCCGCAGAGCCAGTGCGATCTGGTCGCGCTGGGCAATCCGCATTTTTCCGCGACTGAATGCGAGGCCTTGGCGCAGCTGCTGCGCGGACGCACCCGCCACCCGGCCACCGCCACCGTGCTGACATTGGGCCGCGCGGTACATGCGAAAGCCAGCGCCAGCGGTGCCATCGCCGTGCTGGAAGACTTTGGCGTCACCGTCATCACCGACACCTGCTGGTGCATGCTGGAGGAGCCCGTGGTGCCGGTGAAGGCAAAAGTGATCATGACCAATTCCGGCAAATACGCCCACTACGCGCCGGGCCTGACCGGGCGCGCTGTGCATTTCGGCTCCCTTGCCGACTGTGCCGAAGTCGCCTGCACCGGCCACGCCAAAGGTGTTGTGCCCGCCTGGTTACACACACAAACGGCCTGAAGAACCGCGACATTCGCAGCCGCATCCGCGCACCATGGATTTCGACTACTCCTTCCGCTGGAACGTCGCCCTCAAAGCCCTGCCCGACATGTTGGCGGGCAGCTGGAACACGGTGGAGACGGCCGTGCTGTCCATGGTGTTTGGTGTGCTCATTGCCTTGGCACTCACGGCCATGCAAAGCGCCCCGCAGGCTGTGCTGCGCGGCATAGCTGCCACCTGGGTCTCGGTGGCGCGCAACACGCCGGCGCTGTTCCAGATTTACATGCTGTATTTCGGCCTGGGCGCTTTGGATATTCACCTCAGCTCCTGGTTTGCGCTGGTAGCCGGCATCACCTTCAACAACGCGGGCTACCTCGCAGAAAATTTCCGGGGCGGGCTCAAAGCCATTCCGCACACGCAGGTGCGTGCTGCCCGCTCGTTGGGCTTGAGCAGCTTTCAGGCCTACCGGCTGATCGTCGTGCCGCAGTTGCTGCGCATTGTTTTCTACCCCATGACCAACCAAATGGTTTGGGCCATCCTCATGACCTCGCTGGGCGTGGTGGTGGGCTTGAACGACGACCTCACCGGCGTCACGCAGGCCTACAACGTGCTCACCTTCCGCACCTTTGAGTTTTTCGCCATTGCTGCAGTCTTGTACTACCTGATTGCCAAGGGCGTGATTTTGTTGGCGCGTCTGCTGGCCTGGCGCCTGTTCCGCTACTGAGCCGCCGCATGTTCAGCACCGACTTTTCCGCGTCCGACCTGCAGTTCATGCTGGCCGGTGCCTGGGTCACTTTGCGCCTGACGCTGTGGGCCATGCTGATCGGCACGCTCAGCGGTGCGCTCTTTGGTCTGCTGCGTGCCACCTTGCCGCGTGCCACGCTGCCACTGGGTTGGCTGCTGGATGTGTTCCGCAGCGTGCCGCTATTGATTCAGTTTGTGCTGTTCAACTCGTTTAACAGCATTGCCGGCATCAACTGGACGCCGTTTGCCATTGGCTGTCTGGTGCTGGGGATTTACTGCGCATCCTATTGCACCGAGGTGATTCGCGGTGGTGTGCTGGCGGTACCCCTGAACGTGATCCGCGCCGCGCGCTCCCTGGGTTTGAGCTATCTGCAAACCCTGCGCTATATCGTGTTGCCCATGGCGGCGCGGGTGAGTTTTCCGGGCTGGGTGAACGTGAGCCTGGGCGTACTCAAAGACACCTCGCTGGTGCTGTGGATAGGCATCATCGAACTGCTGCGCGCTTCGCAATCCATCGTGACGCGCATCCAGGAGCCCATACTGGTGTTGTGCATTGCAGGGGCGATGTACTACGTAATGAGCTGGGGCATGGCCGCGCTGGGCCGCCGGGTTGAACAAGGATGGCAGGAACATGATTGAAATCGACAAGGTGCACAAATCCTTCGGCGCGCTCGACGTGCTCAAGGGCGTGAGCATGACGGTCAACAAGGGCGAGGTGATCTCGGTCATCGGCGGCTCGGGCTCGGGCAAATCCACGCTGTTGATGTGCATCAACGGACTGGAACCCATCCAGGGCGGTGTGATCCGCGTGGACGGCACCGACGTGCATGCACCGCAGACCAATATCAACCAGTTGCGCCAGCGCATCGGCATCGTGTTCCAGCAGTGGAATGCATTCCCCCACCTTACGGTTTTAGAGAACGTGATGCTGGCACCCCGCAAAGTGCGCGGCATGTCCGCCGCGCAGGCGGAAGAAGTGGCGGTTGCGCAACTCAGCCACGTCGGGCTGCGGGACAAGCTCACGGTCTTCCCTGGCAAGCTCTCCGGCGGGCAGTTGCAGCGCATGGCGATTGCGCGCGCCCTGGCCATGTCGCCCGACTACATGCTGTTTGACGAGGTCACCTCCGCGTTGGACCCGCAGCTGGTTGGCGAGGTGCTGGACACGCTGCGTATGCTGTCCGACGAGGGCATGACCATGATTCTGGTTACCCATGAAATCCGCTTCGCCCGCGATGTGTCAGACCGCGTGGCCTTTTTCCGCGACGGTGTGATCCACGAAATCGGCAGCCCCGCGCAGGTCATCGACAACCCGCAGCGGCCCGAGACGGCGGCCTTTCTCAAGTCTTCCCATTGAGCGGCGCAGTGCCGGGTGTTTCCCATGCAAAAAATTCACATCATCGATTCCCACACCGGCGGTGAACCCACCCGCCTGGTGCTCGACGGCTTTCCCGATCTGGGCAGCGGCAGCATGGCCCAGCGTTTGGAGATTTTGCGCACCCAGCACGACGACTGGCGTGCCACCACCATCCTGGAGCCGCGCGGCAGCGACGTCGTGGTCGGGGCGCTGCTGTGCCAACCGGTAGACCCGGCCAGCGCGGCGGGTGTGATTTTTTTCAACAACACCGGCTACCTCGGCATGTGCGGCCACGGCACCATCGGTGTGGTGGCTTCGCTGGCCTATTTGGGGCGCATCGGCGTGGGCACGCACGCTATTGAGACACCCGTCGGCACCGTGCACGCCACGCTGCATGCGGACGGCTCGGTCGGCGTGCGCAATGTCCCCGCGCGGCGCCACCTGCACCAGGTTGCGGTCACCGTGCCCGGTTTTGGTGTCGCGCACGGCGACGTGGCCTGGGGCGGCAACTGGTTTTTTCTGTGCAGCGACCACGGCCTGCGCGTGGCCAGCGACAACCTGGCTGCGCTCACCGCCTACACCGTGGCCCTGCGCCGGGCCCTGGCCGCGCAAGGCATTACCGGCGACACCGGCGCGGAGATTGACCACATTGAGCTCTTCGGCCCGGATGACCAGGGCGCTGACAGCCGCAACTTTGTGCTCTGTCCCGGCGACGCCTATGACCGCTCGCCCTGCGGCACGGGCAGCTGCGCCAAGATCGCCTGCCTGGCCGCCGACGGGGATTTGGCCCCGGGCGCCATCTGGCAGCAAGCCAGCGTCATCGGCAGCCGCTTCCAGGTCAGCTACGAGATGGTGGACGGCCAGATCATCCCCACCGTGCGCGGGCGCGCCTACGTCAGCGCCGAATCCCAACTGGTGCTCGACCCGCAAGACCCTTTCTGCTGGGGCATACGCCTGTAGCCACGCGGGTCTGAGCCTTTACCCCTGAGACCCACCGAGACCCGCCGTGCACACGAAAGACACCGCCGCCGACACCATCACCCTCTCGCTGGAGCAGTTGCATACCCTGGCGCTCGATGTGCTGCGCCACCATGGCCTGTCCGAGCCGCACGCCCAGGCCATGGCCCGCGTCATGGTGGCCGGGCAGCGCGATGCCTGCCATTCCCACGGCCTGTTCCGTCTGCTGATGTGCGTGCAGTCGATGCGTGACGGTCGCGTGAGCCGCGATGCTGAGCCCCTGGTGATCCAGCGTTCGCCCGTTGTGGTCGCGGTGGATGCGCAGGCGGCTTTTTCGCCTCTGGCTTTTGAGGTCGGAAGCCGCCATCTGGTGGAAAAAGTCCGCGCCTGCGGTATGGGCGCGCTGGTCATCAACAACTGCTTCCATTTTTCAGCGCTCTGGCCTGAGGTCGAACAACTCACCGAACACGGCCTGTGCGCGCTGGCCATGACGCCCGCCCACGCCTGCGTGGCCCCGGCGGGCGGGCGCAGCGCCGTGTTTGGCACCAACCCACTGGCCTTTGGCTGGCCGCGT
>CANFHZ010000069.1 GCA_947446885.1 Comamonadaceae bacterium | reverse complement strand
GCCGCCAGGTAGTAGCGCAGCCATTCGGGGTTCATGCCCAGGCTCAGGTACTTGAGCGGGTCCAGGCCGGTGCCACGGCTTTTGCTCATCTTCTCGCCGTTGTTCACCGTCAGGAAGCCATGCACAAACACCTTGTCAGGTGCTTTGCGGCCGCTGAAATGCAGCATGGCCGGCCAGAACAGGGTGTGGAAGGTAACGATGTCTTTGCCGATGAAATGATACTGCTCCAGATCGGGTTGGGCCATGTAGGCGGCGTAATCTTCGCCCCGCTTGTCGAGCAAGTTTTTCAGCGAGGCCAGGTAGCCGACCGGCGCGTCCAGCCACACATAAAAATACTTGCCTGGCGCGTCCGGAATTTCGATGCCGAAGTAAGGCGCGTCCCGGCTGATGTCCCAGTCGCCCAGGCCTTCGCTGCTTGACCCGTCGGGGTTGGTGCGCACGCTGAACCACTCTTTGACCTTGTTGGCCACTTCGGGCTGCAAGCGACCGTCCTGCGTCCACGCCTGCAAAAACTCCACACAGCGCAGGTCTGAGAGCTTGAAGAAAAAATGCTCCGAGCTGCGCAACTCCGGGCGCTGGCCCGAGAGGGTGGACACGGGGTCGATCAAATCGGTGGGCGCATAGACCGCGCCGCAGACTTCGCAGTTGTCGCCGTACTGGTCTTTGGCGTGGCACTTGGGGCATTCGCCTTGGATGAAGCGGTCCGGCAAAAACATGTTTTTCGCCGGGTCAAAAAATTGCTCAATCGTTTTGCGCTCAATCAGGGAGCCGCCAGCGCTTGGCGGAATGTCCCGCAGATCGCGGTAAATCTGGCGGGCGAGTTCATGGTTCTCGGTGGCGTCGGTGCTGTGCCAGTTGTCAAAGCTGATGTGAAATCCGTCCAGATATTGCTTGCGCCCGGCGGCGATGCCAGCCACAAACTGCTGGGGCGTTTTGCCGGCTTTTTCTGCGGCGATCATGATGGGTGCCCCATGCGTGTCGTCGGCGCAGACAAAGTTCACCGCGTGGCCCTGCATACGCTGAAAGCGCACCCAGATGTCGGCCTGGATGTACTCCATGATGTGGCCGATGTGGAAATTGCCGTTGGCGTACGGGAGCGCGGTGGTGACGAAAAGCTGGCGCACAGACATGGGGAGTAAGCCCTCAGAAGGCCCGGATGGAGGGCGAGGGGGGCGATTCTAGTCGGCGAGTTCCGCAATCATTTCAATTTCCACGCAGGCGCCCATCGGGATCTGCGCCACGCCAAAAGCGCTTCGGGCGTGCGCTCCGCGCTCGCCAAAGACCTCGCCGATCAGCGCGCTGGCCCCATTGGTGACGATGTGCTGCTCGGTGAAGTCGGCGGTGGAATTGACCAGCGACATCAGTTTGACGATGCGGGTGACGCGGTTCAGATCGCCCACAGCGGCGTGCAGTGTGCCCAGCAAGTCGATGGCAATGGCCCGCGCGGCTGCCGCACCTTCGTCGGTTTGCATGTTTTTGCCCAATTGCCCGACCCAGGGCTTGCCGTCTTTTTTGGCGATATGGCCGCTGAGAAAAACCAGACGCCCGGTTTGCACAAAGGGCACATAGGCGGCTGCCGGGGTGGCCACGGGGGGCAGGGTGATGTTCAGGCTGGAGAGGGTGTCGTAAATATTCATGGCGGGGCGTCGGTAGGTTGCTGGAAGGGCCGGTGTGAATGCGCAATTGCGGGGCCGATTGTGGGCCCAGCATGCGCAGACAGGCTTCTATCATGCCGCCATGGGAGGCTTGCGCACAACGGTGTACACAGTGCTGCGCCACGCGCTGGCGCTGAGCTGCGCGTGGGCGGCAGGCGTTGCCTTGCAATTGCAGCAAGCTGCGCTGTCCGATCTGTGGGTATACGCAGCGGCGGCGCTGGTGGCGCTGCTGTCCGTGGGGTTTGCAGCGCGCCTACGGCCCGCAGCACAACTGGTGTGCCTGGTCTTGGCGCTGTGCGCGCTGGGCTGGGCCAGCACCGGTGTGCGGGCCTGCTACTTTGCCCGCGGTGCCTTGCCCGCAGCACTGGAGGGGCGTGATGTGCAGGTGGTCGGCGTTGTCAGCGACTTGCCCCGGCGCACGCCGGCCGGATTGCGCTTCCGGCTGGCGCTGGACAGCGCCAGTTTGGCGGGGCAGCCGCTGGAGTTGCCCGCTCTGCTGGATGTGGCCTGGTACAGCGGCCCGGCCCCCACCACCGACGGCGCCTGGGAATTGCAGACCCAGCCCGCCGGGCTGGTCGCCGGGCAACGCTGGTCCTTCACGCTGCGCCTGAAAGCGCCGCACGGCAGCCGCAACCCTTTTGGCTTTGATTACGAGCTCTGGCTGTGGGAGCAGGGCGTGCAGGCCACCGGCTATGTGCGCAGTACCGTGCACGATGCACCGCCCCGCTTGCTGGAGGAGCATGCCGGCTATCCCCTGGCCCGTTTGCGCCAACAGGTGCGTGAGCGCGTCGATGCGCGTCTGGGCGCCGATGCAGCCTATGGCCCGGCGGTCGCCGGTTTGCTGGCGGCGTTGGTGGTGGGCGACCAGTCGGCCATTGAGCGCGGTGACTGGGAGGTGTTCCGCGCCACCGGGCTGGCGCATCTGGTGAGTATTTCTGGCTTGCACATCACCATGTTTGCTTGGGGGGCTGTTGCCGTGCTGGGCTGGCTGTGGCGGCGTTCGGCGCGGCTGTGCCTGTGGCTGCCCGCGCCGCAGGCCGCCTGGCTGGGCGGTGTGGTGCTGGCCTGTGCCTATGCGGCTTTTTCGGGCTGGGGCATCCCGGCGCAGCGCACCTGCGCCATGTTGCTGTTGTTTGGAGCGGTGCGCTGGCTGGGTCTGCGCTGGCCCTGGCCCATGGTGTGGGCCCTCGCAGCGGCGGCGGTGGTGGCGCTGGACCCTTGGGGTCTGCTGCAAGCGGGGTTTTGGCTGAGTTTCTGGGCGGTGGCGGTGCTGTTTGCCAGCGATGCGGCCCAGCCTGCCGAGCGCGCGGCCGGTGCGCCGCTGTGGCGTCGGGCGCTGCACGCTGTGCGCGCGCAGGCGCAAGCGCAATGGGTGCTCACCCTGGCGCTGGCACCACTGACCCTTTTTCTTTTTGGGCAGGTGTCGCTGGTCGGGCTGCTGGCCAATGCACTGGCGATTCCCTGGGTAACGCTGGTGCTCACGCCCCTGGCTATGGCAGGGGTGCTGCTGCCCCCGCTGTGGGATGCAGCCGCTTTAGCTGCACAGCTATTTCTGGGCTTGGCACGCGGGCTGGCCGATTGGCCTGGCGCCACGCTGGCTTTGCCATTCGCACCCTGGTGGCTGACGCTGACGGGCCTGCTCGGCGGGGTGGCTGTGGTACTGCCCTGGCGCTGGGCGCTGCGGCTGGCGGGTGTGCCCCTGTTGGGGTGCCTGCTGCTGTGGCAAGCGCCGCCCTTGCCTCCAGGCGAGTTCGCGCTCTTGGCCGCCGACATCGGGCAGGGCAATGCGGTGCTGGTGCAAACCGCGCAGCACGCGCTGCTGTACGACAGCGGCCCGCGTTACGGCCTGGACAGCGACGCGGGCAACCGGGTGTTGTTGCCTGTGCTGCAGGCCCTGGGCGTGCGGCTGGACCGGCTGGTGCTCAGCCACCGCGACAGCGACCACACCGGCGGGGCCGCAGCCGTGGTACGTGCCCAAGCGCAGGTGCTGCTTGTGAGTTCCGTCAACCCGACCGATCCGCTGGCGCAGCTGGCCCCAATGGTCCGCTGCGAAGCCGGGCAGCACTGGGAATGGGACGGCGTGCAGTTTGCGTTTCTTCATCCCCGCGCCCAGGACTATCCCGGCCCGGCTGACAAAGCCCCCAAGCCCAATGCCCTGTCCTGTGTGCTGCGGATTTCCAACGGTAGCAGCAGCGTGCTCTTAACCGGGGACATTGAGCGCGCACAAGAGGCCGCCTTGCTAGAGCAGCCCGAGGCACTGCGCGCCGACGTGTTGCTGGTGCCGCACCACGGCAGCAAAACCTCGAGTAGCGCGGCATTTATTGACGCCGTCGGGCCGCGCTGGGCTTTGGTGCAAAGCGGCTACCGCAACCGCTACGGCCATCCGGCAGCACCGGTGGTTGAGCGCTATCGCGCGCGCGGCGTCCAGGTGGTGGACAGCCCGCATTGCGGCGCGATGCGCTGGCGCAGCACGCAAGCCGAGGCGCTGGAGTGCACCCGCACGCAGCAGGCGCGCTATTGGCAGCACCAGCTGCCCTGAGTTTCAGGGCCGTGCCTGTGCTGCCGCGTCAATAGCCTGGGCCAGCTCAATCACGGCGAGGGCGTATTGGCTGCTCCAGTTGTAACGGGTGATAGTGAAAAAATTGGCGGTACCCAGAACATAGTGCGGTGGGGCGGACTCACCCATGGGCAGGGCGACCAGTGCCAGCAGACCCGGGTGCTGGCGCGCTGCTTCGTCCAACAGTACCCCGCGTGCGAGGAGTTGCTGCGGCGTGAAACTGGGCACGATGTCGGGCGCGAGCAGTGCCTCCAGGTCTGCGGGCAGGGCATCGGCCGCCACGGGGTAATGGGTGGGCATGCCGGCTTGCCATTGGTGTACCGACAAGTAGTGGGCCACCGAGCCGATGGCATCGGGCACCGAGCTGAACAGGTCGACGCGCCCCGAGCCGTCAAAGTCCACGGCGTACTGCAACCAGCTCGATGGCATGAACTGCCCCATGCCCATGGCGCCCGCGTAGCTCCCGCGCACGGTCAGCGGGTCATAGCCGCTGGTCCGGCAGAAACGGAAGAAGGCCTCCAACTCGCTCAGGAAATAGGCCTGGCGTTGGGCTTTTTTCGGGTGGCTGTCGGGGAAGTCAAAAGCCAGCGTAGCCAGGGCATCCAGCACCCGGAAATGGCCCATATTGCGTCCGTACAGGGTCTCCACACCCAGAATGCCGGCCACGATGGATGGCGGCACGCCATATTGCCGCTCGGCGCGCGCCAGGGTGGCCGCGTGTTCACGCACAAAGGACGCACCGGCATCGATGCGCTGTGCCGACAGGACCCGCTCCCGGTAGCTGGCCCAGTTGCGGCTGCCCGCTTGGGTGGGCGGCGTAACGGCGCGAACCACGGCCGGCAGGAACTGCGCCTGCCCGACCACGCTGCGAACCCATGCCGGATCCAACCCTTGCGCGGCGGCGATGTTGTTCGCGGCCTCCATGGCCGCCGGGCGCTGTTCGTAAAGCGCAGCCTGCGGGCTTTTGGATTTTTTGGCCGCCGATTTCCCTTTGCTTGCCGCCGCTTTGCGCTGGGACGATGCGGTTTTGCCCTGGGCGGAAGCCGGCTTGCGTTTGGGCCCGGCGGTGCCCAGTTTCTTCTTGCCTTGGTCTTGCGAAGGCGCGCCGTGCGACTCCACAGTCAGCGTCAGCGCCAGCAGGGCGCTGAGCACCATGAAAGGGAGGCGGCGGAGAAACTGGGCCGGAACTGGCAAGCGGGCTTTGAGGGGATGGCTTTTGCGCGGTGCGTGCGGAACTCGGTACATCAGCCCAGTGTATGCAATAGGATTGGCGCGCTATGACGAACTGGATCGATACCCCCTCGCCCCTGCACCTGGATGACCTGGGTAGCTGGGCCAATCTCTTTTTGCAGGTATCCGTGGCCTGGGAGGTGCTGGCGCTGGTGGTGTGCTGGTTTGCCAGCAAGGGATTGGTGCACGGTTTGCGCAAACGCTTCGCCGGTGCCGACTTCGACGCCAGCCGATCGGTCTTGTTTGGCTTGCATGACATTGACGGGGCTTTGTTTCCCGTGCTGGTTTTGTGCCTTGCCGAGCTGGCCCGCATCACGCTGGCGCGGGCGATTCCCTTGGCGCTGTTTCAACTGGTGCTGCCTACTTTCATGGCGCTGGCGCTCATCCGCCTGACCGTCAAAGTTCTCCAAATTGCATTCACCCAATCCACCTGGGCGCGGGCGCTGGAGCACACCGTGTCCTGGCTGGTGTGGCTGGCCTTCGCGCTGTGGATCAGCGGCCTGCTGCCGGCCTTGATGAATGAGTTGGACGCCATCGGCTGGAAGGTGGGTCATTCCACCTTGACTTTGCGCACCGTGATCGAGGGCATCCTGACCGCCGTGGCGGTCATGGTGCTGACGCTGTGGCTCTCGTCCGGCATCGAGTCGCGGCTGCTGCGTTCGGCCACCGGCGGTGAGTTGTCCCTGCGCAAAGCCGCCAGCAACGCCACCCGCGCCTTATTGGTGTTTGTGGGCTTGATGCTGGCGCTGTCGGCTATCGGCATTGACTTGACCGCTTTATCGGTTTTGGGTGGTGCCATCGGGGTCGGTATCGGCCTGGGCCTGCAAAAGCTGGCGGCCAACTACATCAGCGGCTTTGTCATCTTGACCGAGCGCAGCATCCGCATCGGTGACCATGTCCGGGTGGACAGTTTCGAAGGCCAGGTGCGCGAAATCAATGCCCGCTTCACCGTGATCCGGGCGCAGGGCGGCCAGGAGTCGCTGGTGCCCAACGAATTGCTGCTGAGCCAGCGGGTGGAAAACTGGTCTTTGCACGACCCCCGTGTGCTACAGATCTGCACCGTATTCGTGGCGCACGGGGCAGACGCGGCGCAGGTCATCGATGTATTGCTGCAGGTTCTGGCGGACCAGGCGCGCGTGCTGCACGACCCGGCGCCGGCGGTGCTGCTGGCCAGTCTGGACAAGGGCGGCATGGAATTCACCCTGAATTACTGGATTGACGATCTGGCGCAGGGCCAAGGCAACCTGAAGTCCGACATTCTGCTGGGCGCGCTGGATCGCTTGCGCAGCCAGGGCATCGCGCTGGCCACGCCGGCTGCGCTGGCGCTGCTGCCGCCCTGACGCGCTATGGCCGTTCCAGGGCGGGCCGCCGCCGGGCAAACACAGGTCGCCCGCATAGAATGCCCGGCTGCCGCGGAGCCTGAAAATCGCCGCTTTCGGTTCGCAGATTGCCCACTGTTTATGGAGTTGTCATGAAGATTTTGGTACCGGTCAAGCGCGTGGTGGACTACAACGTCAAAGTGCGCGTCAAGAGTGACGGCAGCGGCGTTGACATCGCCAATGTCAAAATGAGCATGAACCCGTTTGACGAAATCGCCATCGAAGAGGCCATGCGCTTGAAAGAAAAAGGCCTTGCCACCGAAGTCATCGCCGTCTCTTGCGGCCCCGCCGCCTGCTCTGAGACCTTGCGCACGGCCATGGCCATCGGCGCTGACCGCGCGTTTCTGGTCCAAACCGACGACGAGTTGCAGCCACTGGCGGTTGCCAAAATCATCAAAGCCCTGATGGACAAGGAGCAGGTCGGTTTGGTGATTCTGGGCAAGCAGGCCATTGACGACGATTGCAACCAGACCGGCCAAATGCTGGCCGCCCTGACCGATCGCCCGCAAGCCACCTTTGCCAGCAAGCTTGAAGTGGCCGACGGCAAGGTCAAGGTCACCCGCGAAGTGGATGGCGGATCCGAGACCCTGCACCTGACTCTGCCTGCCATCATCACCACCGACCTGCGTCTCAACGAGCCACGCTACGTCACCCTGCCCAACATCATGAAGGCCAAGAAAAAGCAGCTCGATACCGTGAGCCCGGCCGATCTGGGTGTCGACACGACGCCACGGATCAAGACGATCAAGGTGGTCGAGCCGCCAGCGCGCAGTGCCGGTGTCAAAGTGGCCGACGTGGCTGCTCTGATCGACAAGCTGAAAAACGAAGCCAAAGTCATTTAATCCGCCGCTAAGGACACCCCATGAGCTCCCTCGTCATCGCTGAACACGACAACAGCAGCATCAAACCTTCCACCCTCAACACGATCAGCGCGGCCCTGGCCTGCGGTGGCGAGGTCCACCTGCTGGTGGCCGGCCATAACGCTGGCGCGGCCGCTGCCGCTGCGGCGCAAATCGCCGGTGTGGGCAAGGTCATCCACGCCGACCACGACAGCTTGGGCCACGGCCTGGCTGAAAACGTCGCAGCGCAGGTGCTTGCCATCGCTTCCGCGTACAGCCATATCCTGTTTCCCGCCACTGCCTATGGCAAAAATATCGCCCCGCGCGTGGCTGCCAAGCTCGACGTGGCGCAGGTCTCCGACATCACCAAAGTGCTGGCTCCGGACACCTTCGAGCGCCCGATTTACGCCGGCAACGCGATTGCTACCGTGCAAAGCCTGGACGCTACCAAGGTCCTGACCGTGCGCACCACGGCTTTTGACCCGGTTGCAGCCACGGGCGGCAGCGCTGCGGTGGACAGCGTGGCCGCGCAGGCCGCCAGTGCCGATGTGTATTTTCTAGGTTCCGAAATCGCCCGTAACGACCGCCCGGAACTTACCGCCGCCAAGATCATCGTCTCCGGTGGTCGCGCTTTGGGCAGCAATGAGAAGTTCATGGAAGTCATGACGCCGCTGGCCGACAAGCTCGGCGCGGCCATGGGCGCCAGTCGCGCAGCGGTAGACGCCGGTTATGCGCCCAACGACTGGCAGGTCGGGCAGACCGGAAAGATCGTCGCACCCCAGCTCTATATCGCCTGCGGCATCAGCGGCGCCATCCAGCATCTGGCTGGCATGAAAGACAGCAAGGTGATCGTGGCCATCAACAAAGACGTGGAGGCACCGATTTTCAGCGTCGCCGATTACGGCCTGGAGGCCGATTTGTTCACGGCAGTTCCGGAGATGGTCCGGGCGCTGTAAGCCGTATCGGGCGGGGGAATCAGGGGCGGTTCGCAGGCATATAGCCTGCGCGGCATCGATATTGAAACAGCAGGACATTTATGAGCTACCACGCGCCCGTCAAAGACATGTTGTTCAACCTGGAACACATCGCCCGCATCGACCAGATCGCCGCTTTGCCCGCTTGCGCGGACGCTACGCTGGATACGGCGCAGGCGGTGCTCGAAGAGTCCGCCAAATTTGCCCGTGACGTGGTGGCACCGCTGAACTGGCCCAGCGACGTTCACCCGAGTACCCTCAAGGATGGCGTTGTCACCGCAGCGCCCGGTTTCAAGCAAGCCTTTCTCCAATTCGTGGAAGGCGGTTGGCAGGGCCTGCAGCACGACGCCGAATGGGGCGGGCAGGGCCTGCCCAAAACCATAGGCGCGGCCTGCAACGAGATGCTGAACGCAGCCAGCCTGAGCTTTTCACTCTGCCCCTTGCTCAGCGATGGCGCGATTGAGGCCTTGCTCACCGCAGGCTCCGACGCACTGAAAGCCACCTACCTTGAGAAGCTGGTCGCTGGTACCTGGACCGGCACCATGAATCTGACCGAGCCGCAGGCCGGCAGCGACCTCTCCTTGGTGCGCACCCGCGCCGAGCCGCAGGCCGACGGCACATACAAAATTTTTGGTACCAAGATTTACATCACCTGGGGCGAGCACGACATGGCCGAGAACATCGTCCATTTGGTGCTCGCGCGGGTGCAGGGCGCGCCCGAGGGCGTCAAAGGCATCAGCCTGTTTGTGGTGCCCAAGGTGCTGGTCAATGCCGACGGCAGCCTGGGCGCGCGCAACGATGTGCAGTGCGTCAGCATCGAACACAAGCTGGGCATCAAAGCCAGCCCCACGGCGGTTTTGCAGTACGGTGATGGCTTGCCGGGCAGCGTGGCGGATGCGGCTGGCGCGGGCGCAGTCGGCTTTCTGGTGGGCGAGGAAAACCGGGGCCTGGAATACATGTTCATCATGATGAACGCCGCGCGCTATGCAGTGGGTATCCAAGGCATCGCAGTCGCAGACCGGGCCTACCAAAAGGCCGTGGCCTTTGCCCGCGAACGCGTGCAGAGCCGCCCGGTTGACGGCTCCATGAACACGAGTGCGCCCATCATCCACCACCCCGACGTGCGCCGTATGCTCATGACCATGCGCGCCTACACCGAAGGCTGCCGTGCGCTGGCCAGTGCGGCCGCCGCCGCCTCCGACATCGCCCATCACCACCCCGATGCGGATACCCGCAAGCTGCACAACAGCTTTTACGAATTCATGGTGCCGCTGGTCAAAGGCTTTAGCACCGAGATGAGCCTGGAAGTCACCTCGCTGGCCGTGCAAGTACACGGCGGCATGGGCTTTATCGAAGAAACCGGCGTCGCCCAGTACTACCGCGACGCGCGCATCCTCACGATTTACGAAGGCACCACCGCCATCCAGGCCAACGACTTGGTGGGTCGCAAAACCGCGCGTGACGGTGGCGCGGTCGCCCGTGGAATCGCGGCCCAAGTCGCGCAAACTGTGGCCGATTTGCGCGCCAGCGCAACGCCGGATGCGGTGGCTGTGGCGGCACGCTTGGACAGCGCCCGTGCGGCTTTGGTCGCGGTGATTGATTTCGTCGCCGCCAACACCAAGAGCGCGCCCAACGCCGTGTTTGCCGGCAGCGTGCCCTATCTGATGCTTGCCGGTAATATGATGGCCGGTTGGCAAATGGCGCGCAGCCTGCTGGTGGCCCAAGACCTGCTCGCCAAGGGCACTGATGCTCCTTTTATGCAGGCCAAAATCGGCACCGTGCGTTTTTACGCTGACCACATCCTGCCCAAGACCGAGACCTTGCGCGTGGCGATTGTCGAAGGCGCAGACAGCGTGACCGCGCTGGCGCTGGACGCGTTTTAAGCCTCCAGCCCTGCTGCGCTGACGCCTTGTTGCCTGTGCTTCCAGAGCTGCTGCGCCACCTGCCCCTGCCGGTGATCGCCGCGCCGCTGTTCATCATCAGCACGCCGCAGCTGGTCATCGCCCAATGCAAAGCCGGTGTGGTGGGCTCCATGCCTGCGCTCAATGCGCGCCCGGCATCGCAGCTCGACGATTGGCTGGCCGAGATCACCGAAACCCTGGCCGTTTACAACCGCGCCCACCCGGATGCGCCCGCCGCGCCCTTTGCCATCAACCAAATCGTCCACAAAAGCAATGACCGGCTGGAGCAGGACATGGCGATGTGCGTCAAATACCAGGTGCCCCTCATCATCACCAGCCTGGGTGCACGCGAAGACATCAACGCCGCCGCCCACGCTTACGGTGGCGTGGTCTTGCACGACGTCATCAACAACCGTTTTGCCCATAAAGCGGTAGAGAAGGGCGCAGACGGCCTGATCGCCGTGGCTGCTGGTGCCGGAGGCCACGCGGGCCTTAAAAGCCCGTTTGCTTTGGTGCAAGAGATCCGCCAATGGTTTGACGGCCCGCTGGCTTTGAGCGGCGCGATTGCCACTGGCGGCGCGGTGCTGGCCGCGCAGGCCATGGGCGCGGACTTTGCCTACATAGGGTCGGCTTTCATCGCCACAGAAGAGGCGCGTGCTGCGCAGGAGTACAAACAGTGCATCGTGGACAGCAACTCCGATGACATTGTCTACAGCAGCCTGTTCACCGGTGTGCACGGCAACTACCTGGCCCCCAGCATCCGCAAGGCTGGCATGGACCCGGCGCAACTCGCCGAGGGCAAGCCCGCCGCCATGGACTTCAGCGGCGACAAAACCAAAGCCTGGAAAGACATCTGGGGCTGCGGGCAGGGCATAGGCGCGGTCACATCGATTGACACCACCGCCGGGTTGGTGGAGCGGCTGAGACGCGAATACGCGGCGGCCAAGGCGCGGATCGCCTAAGCGACGCTACCTGCAGCACCCGGCCACATCGGGTGTTTCCCCTATGAGACCGGGACCCGGAAAAATACGAACAAATTTTGTGTATTTTTAAGTAGAATTAGGCTGTGAAAAGCGCCGACATCATCAAACTAATCAAGACCGATGGCTGGTATCTGGTGCACGTGGTGGGTTCGCACCACCAGTTCAAACACCCTAGCAAGCCAGGCAAGGTCACGGTGCCCCACCCCAAAAAAGATCTGCCACTGGCCACAGCGCGCAGCATTCTCAAGCAAGCTGCCCTGTAAGGCCCTTTAACTGAAGGAGTTCTGCCATGCTGTACCCCGTCTATGTTCACCCTGGCGATGCCGACCATGCGCATGGCGTGACCTTTCCCGACTTTCCGGGTTGCTTTTCCGCGGCTGATACATGGAGTGCATTACCCGCTGCGGTGCAAGAGGCGGTGGAGGCCCATTTCAGCGGTGAGCCCGACGCGGTACCTCTACCCACGCCGATGGAACAACTGGTGGGCAATCCGGCCTATGAGGGCGGTATCTGGATGTTGGTGGAGTTGGACTTGAGCCGCATTGACACGCGGCCGGTGCGCTTGAATGTGAGCCTGCCGTCGAACCTGGTGCACCAGATTGATGCGTGGGCCGAGGCGCATCACATGACCCGATCAGGCTTTCTAGCCCGGGCGGCGACCCAGGCAATGGCGGTACAGCGTTAGCCTGACGCACCCCCTCTACCCGCAGCACCCGGCCACACCGGGTGTTTTTCCATTACCCGCGCAAATGCCGCTGAGGCTTCAAAGTCTTGTAGCCATTGCGCCAGCTTGCTCCATGCCTGGGCCGCAAACCACGTGGCATCGGTATGCGCGAACTGGCGCACGAAGGGCGCGATGGCTGCGTCGGCCAGGCCGAAGTGTGGCCCGCTCAAAAAGTTGTCTATCGCAAGCCGGTCTTGCAAGAGTTCCAAGAACCCGCGAGCCCGTTCGCGGTGTGCCAGACCGTCGGTCAGGTCGTAGCGATGCGGGTATTTGTATCGGTCCAGGTGGAATTTGAAGTCGCCGTCGTTCTGCGCGATCAAGGCCCAAGCGTCCTCGCGGCATGTTGCATCGCCGCCCAGCCAGTCCTGCGGGTCACGGCGTTCTAAAGCCCAACGCATGATGTCCAGGCTTTTTTCCAGCACGTCCCCGTTGGCCAGCACCATCACGGGCACCGTGCCTTTGGGTGAGGCCTGCAACATCTCGAGCGGCTTGTTTTTGAGGCTTATTTCGCGGTGCTCCACCGCCTGACCGGCTGCCTGTAAGGCCAGTCGCGCGCGCATGGCGTAAGGGCAGCGGCGGAAGGAGTAGAGGATGGGCGGAGCAGGCAAGAAATCAGCGTCTCGTGATGGCATGGGGTGAGTATGGGTGTGGGCCGGATTCGCTGCATCCGCCCGCCGAACCGCAAATTCAGCGGATGCATTCCGAAGGCTCAGCGTGGCGGTTTCATGGGGTCTGCCATTTTGCGCAACCATGTCGATATTTATTCACGTCAAGAACGTAAACGGTAGCCAACACTAAGGGAAAACCCTGAAGAGGGCTGCGCTGGCTATCGCTTGTAATCATTTTCGGTTTTTGGCTCGAATTAGTAATTTAAACAATGGAGACCTCAGATGAGTGTTGAATTTCAAATTAACGGCAAGGCCGTTGCGTCGAAGTCTGAAGGCGATACGCCACTGCTGTGGGTCATCCGTGATGAGCTGGGAATGACCGGCACCAAATTTGGCTGTGGCGCTGCCTTGTGCGGCGCGTGCACGGTTCATGTGGATGGCAAACCCGTTCGTTCATGCCAGACCCGTATCTCCACGGTGTCGGGCAAGGCCATTTCGACGATTGAGAGCCTGTCCAAAGACAACACCCATCCCCTGCAAGTGGCCTGGATCAAGCACGATGTGCCCCAGTGCGGCTACTGCCAGTCGGGTCAGCTGATGAGCGCCGCTGCGCTCCTGAGCACCAATAAAAACCCCACCGATGCAGACATCGACGCGGCCATGAGCGGAAACATCTGCCGCTGCGGCACCTATTCGCGTATCAAGGCAGCCATCAAAGATGCAGCAGCCACGATGAACAAAGCATAAGGAGCATCAAGATGACTACTTCACGCCGCGAATTTCTGAAAACCTCCTCCGCCCTCGGCGGCGGTCTGCTCATGGGCTTGGTACTTCCCGCTAGTACGGCAGTCCAAGCTGCAGGTACGGTGTATACCCCCAATGCCTGGGTGCACATCGCTGACAACAACGCCATCACTTTGCTG
>CANFHZ010000068.1 GCA_947446885.1 Comamonadaceae bacterium | reverse complement strand
CGCACACACTTTTGCCTACGCCGTACAGTGGCACCCTGAATGGCAGACCGCCAAACACCCGTTTTACGAAAACATATTTGCGGCGTTTGGAGCCGCCTGCCACGCCCGCCGCGCGCAGTTGCAAGGGGCGGGACAGGCTGTGGCCTGAGCGGCTGCACAGGCCCATGCGGGCGAACGCACCGATTCTTGGAGGGAGAAAAAAATGACACAAGCTGCCGAAATGAACTTCAACGACCTGGAGCAATGGCTCAACGAGCGCCGTGTGACCGAGGTCGAATGCCTGGTGCCCGATTTGACCGGGGTCGCACGCGGAAAAATCCTTCCGCGCGGCAAGTTCACCGAAGACCGCGGCATGCGCCTGCCGCAGGCCATTGTGGCCATGGGTGTGACCGGCGAGTTCCCCGAAAGCGGGCCGTACTACGATGTGATCGACCCCACCGACAAGGACATGCAACTGCGTCCGGATCCTTCCACGGTGCGTATCGTTCCTTGGGCCGTAGACCCAACGGCGCAGGTCATCCATGACTGCTTTGACAACCAGGGCCGGCTGGTTCCTTTTGCACCGCGCAGCGTGCTGCGCAGGGTCTGTGACTTGTACGCCGCCGAGGGCTTGCAGCCCATTGTTGCGCCCGAGCTGGAGTTTTATCTCACTGCGCGCAACACCGACCCCAACACCTTGCTCAAAGCCCCGATTGGTCGTAGCGGCCGGGCCGAGACCTCGCGCCAGGCCTACAGCATCGACGCGGTCAACGAGTTCGATCCCTTGTTTGAGGAAATTTACGACTACTGCGAAAAAATGGAGCTCAACGTCGACACCTTGATCCACGAGGTCGGTGCCGGACAGATGGAGATCAATTTTTTCCACAACAAGCCGCTGGGCCTGGCCGATGAGGTGTTCTTTTTCAAGCGCACGGTGCGCGAGGCGGCGCTGCGCCACGACATGTATGCCACCTTCATGGCCAAACCTATCGCTGGTGAGCCGGGCAGTGCCATGCATGTGCACCAAAGCCTGATTGACGTGGCCAGCGGGCACAACGTGTTCAGTAATCCGGATGGCACACCCTCCGAGATGTTCATGCACTACATCGGCGGCTTGCAGCGTTACGTTCCGGCCGCCATGGCCTTGGTGGCGCCGTACGTCAACAGCTACCGCCGCCTGTCGCGCCACACCGCTGCGCCCATCAATATCGAGTGGGGCTACGACAACCGCACGGTGGGCATCCGTTCGCCGATTTCCGCGCCTGCCGCTCGCCGTGTGGAGAACCGCGTGATCGGTGCCGATGCCAATCCCTATGTCGCGATGGCCATGACGCTGGCCTGCGGCTACCTGGGCCTGAAAAACAAGATCAAGCCTAAGCCCGAGATGCGTGGCGATGCCTACCTTTCGCCCTACGCGCTGCCGCGCAGCCTGGGTGAAGCGCTGGATTGGCTGCGCAAGGAAAGCGATTTGCACGAGGTGCTGGGCAAAGAATTCATCACCGTCTATACCGAGATCAAAGAGCTGGAATTCGCCGAGTTCATGAAAGTCATTTCTCCATGGGAGCGCGAACATCTATTGCTCCACGTCTGATGCCGCTGATTACCGCTACGCTTGATGTGAAACCGAGAACCTTGCTATGAATACCCCTGTTGATACCCGCGCTGTCCAGGCCATGGACAGCGCGCATTTTTTGCATCCCTTTACCGATTTCCAGGACCTCAACAGCCGTGGCGCACGCGTCATCACCCGGGCCGAAGGGATTTACATCTGGGACTCCGAGGGCCACAAAATTCTGGATGGCATGAGCGGTTTGTGGTGCGTCAACGTGGGCTATGGGCGGCGTGAACTTGCGGATGCCGCGCACCGCCAGATGCTGGAGCTGCCTTACTACAACAGCTTTTTCCAGACCACCAATGTGCAAGCGGCCACGCTGGCGGCCAAACTGGCCTCGCTCGCACCAACTGTGGACGGGCGCAGTTTTCAGCACGTGTTTTATTCATCCAGCGGCAGCGAAAGCAACGACTCCAATGTGCGCATGGTGCGCCGTTACTGGGATTTGCTGGGCCAGCCGCAGCGCAAGATCATCATCAGCCGCCACAACGCCTACCACGGCAGCACCATGGCGGGGGCCTCGCTGGGCGGCATGAGTGGCATGCATGCGCAGGGCGATCTGCCCATTCCCAACATCAGCCACATTGAGCAGCCTTACCATTTCGAGCATGCCCTGCCCGGCGAGAGCGAGGCCGATTTCGGCATCCGCGCCGCAGGCTGGCTGGAGCAGCGGATCCTGGAACTCGGGCCCGAGAAGGTGGCCGCTTTCATCGGCGAGCCGGTGCAGGGCGCGGGTGGCGTGATCATTCCCCCTGCGACCTACTGGCCCGAGATCCAGCGCATCGTCGACAAATACGGCATTTTGCTGATCAGCGACGAGGTGATTTGTGCTTTCGGCCGTGTGGGCCACTGGTTTGCCTACGAGAAATTCGGCTACCGGCCCGATCTGGTGACCTTTGCCAAGGCCGTGACCAGCGGCTACATCCCGCTCGGTGGCGTCATGGTGGGCGACCGCGTAGCCAAAGTCCTGATCGAGCAGGGCGGCGAGTTCAACCACGGCTATACCTACAGCGGCCACCCGGTAGCCTGTGCGGTCGCGCTGGCCAATCTGGAGCTGATGGAGCGCGAAAACCTGGTGGCGCGCGTGCGCGACGACACCGGCCCTTACCTGGCGGCCCACTTTGCGCGGCTGGCCGCGCACCCGCTGGTGGGGCAGGCGCAGACCTGTGGCCTGATGGCGGGCCTGGTTCTGGTGCGGGACAAGGCCCAGAACACCCCATTCGCCCCGGAACTGGGCGTGGGCATGCTATGCCGGGGCCACTGTTTTGCCAATGGACTGGTCATGCGCGCCGTGGGTGACCGCATGATCATTGCCCCGCCGCTGACCATCAGCCACGCTGAAATCGACGCGATGATGGCGCTTATAGTGCGCTGTCTGGATGCCACCTTGGAAGACGTGCGAAGCAAGGGCTGGAGAGCCTAGTCGCTGGCCTTGGTCTGTTTTGGAACCCTATTTGCTCAGGAGAACACCATGAATGCTGTTGGCTTGTTTCGCCGTTTTGCCCGGTCAATTCCCTCCGTGGCGCTTGCCGCGGGCGCGCTGGCTGCCGGTATGCCCGGCCTGGTGCAGGCGCAGGAAGAAAAAGTCCTCAACGTCTACAACTGGTCGGATTACGTCGCCGAGGACACGATTGCCAACTTCGAGAAGGAGACCGGCATCAAGGTGCGCTACGACACCTACGACAACAATGAAATCCTGCATGCCAAACTGGTGGCCGGTAAAACCGGCTATGACATCGTCGTGCCGTCCTCCACCTTCGCCCGGCTGCAAATTGACGGTGGCCTGTTGATGAAGCTGGACAAGTCGCAGCTGCCCAACCTCAAGAACTTGGATCCCGATATCCAGGCGCAAATCGCCACCATCGATCCCGGCAACCAGTATCTGGTCAATTGGTTGTGGGGCTACACCACCATCGGCATCAACACCGCCAAGGTCAAGGCTGCGCTCGGTGGCGAACCCCTACCCGCCAACGTCTGGGAGCTATTTTTCAATCCCAAATACATCAGCCGGCTCAAGAGCTGTGGCGTGTCGGTTTTGGACAGTGCCTCCGAGGTCTTGCCCGCTGCCTTGCATTACCTGGGTAAAGACAGCTTCAGCAAGAGCAGCGCTGATTACCAGGAGGCACTTGCTTTGCTCAAAAGCGTACGACCCTATGTGACCTTGTTCAGCTCCTCAGGCTATATCAACGAAATGGCCAGTGGCTCGATTTGCATGGCCCTGGGTTGGAACGGTGATATCAACATCGCCCGTGCCCGCGCGCTAGAGGGCAAGACTGGGCAGGACGTGGTGGCGCTGGTGCCCAAAACCGGCGGCATTTTGTTTTTTGACATGATGGCCATCACGGCCGATGCGCCGCATCCGAAAAACGCCATGCTGTTCATGAACTACATCATGCGCCCCGAGGTGCATGCCGCGCTGACCAACAAGGTGAAGTACGCCAACCCCAACAAGGAGTCGCGCAAATTCATCATCCCCGAGGTCGCCAGCAACCCCTCGGTCTTCCCCAGCTCCGCAGAAATGGCGCTGATGGTTCCGCCCAAAGCGCTGAGCAACGACATCCGCCGTTTGGAGACGCGGACCTATACGTCCTTCAAAACCGGGCTGTAACTGGCAGCCGGCGCGGCGTTCACCTGCACCTAGAGGAGTTTTCACACCATGAGCGCAGCCGCATCGCAGTCTGCAGCCGCCAAACCGGTTGCTGCGGCGTTTTTGCAGATCCGCCATATCGTCAAACAGTTTGACGAAGTTTTTGCTGTGGATGATGTGTCGTTGGACATTGAACAGGGCGAAATCTTTGCGCTCCTGGGATCTTCCGGCTGCGGCAAGTCCACGCTGCTGCGCATGCTGGCGGGTTTTGAGACGCCTACTTCCGGCCAGATCGTGCTGGGTGGACAGGATATTGTGGGTCTGGCGCCCTATGACCGGCCCATCAACATGATGTTCCAGAGCTATGCGCTCTTTCCGCATCTCAATGTCTGGGACAACATTGCCTTCGGTCTGCGCCGCGACGGCATGCCCAAGCCGGATATCACCCAACGGGTAGACGAGATGCTGGAGATGGTGCAACTCAAGCCCTATGCAAAGCGCAAGCCGCACCAACTCTCCGGCGGCCAACAGCAGCGCGTGGCGCTGGCGCGCAGTCTGGCCAAGCGCCCGCGCCTGCTTTTGCTGGATGAGCCATTGGGCGCGCTGGACGCCAAGCTGCGCCAGCGCACGCAGCTGGAGTTGGTGCACATCATCCAGCGCGTGGGCGTAACCTGCGTGATGGTGACGCACGACCAGGAAGAGGCCATGACCATGGCCACCCGCATCGGCGTGATGAGCGAGGGCAAGATTTTGCAAATCGGCCGCCCCGAGGAAATTTACGAAACACCCAACTGCCGATTTGTGGCGGACTTCATCGGTACCGTCAATCTGTTCAAGGGCAGAGTCACCGTGGACGAGCCCGATCACGTGGTCATTGACAGCCCGGAGTGCCGCCACTACGTCAGCCATGGCATCACGGGCACACAGGGCATGGAAGTTGATGTTGCCGTGCGCCCCGAGAAAATGGCGCTGCAGGCTACGCCGCCGCTGGCCGGCGAGCGCGAGTCTGCGGCGGAAGACGGATGCAACCAGGTTCAGGGCGTGATCACCGACATTGCCTACCTGGGTAGCCTGACCACGTACCACGTGCGCCTGGCCTCGGGGCTGGTACTCAAGGTAACCCAGACCAACGCAGCGCGCCACGCCGGTGTTCCTCTGCTCAGCGGTGACCCGGTATGGGTCTGGTGGGACGGCACGGACATCGTGGTCTTAACCCGCTAAACCATGTCTGCCGCTGCCCTGGCCCGCTGGGGCTCCCGTACCCTGATCGGGGTACCCATGCTGTTCCTGCTGTCTTTCTTTTTGCTGCCTTTTCTGGTGGTGTTCAAGATCAGCGTGTCCGAGATGGACACCGTGTTTTTCCGCGACCTGCTGACTTGGGCCGATGGCCTGGTCACCATCAAGATCAATTTCGCCAATTACCTAAGCCTGGCGCAGGACGGGCTGTACCTGGGCACCTACATCCGCTCGCTGGGCTACGCTGCGATGACCGCGCTGATCTGCTTGCTGATTGCCTACCCGTTCGCGTATTGCATTGCCCGCAGCCCGGCTGACAAGCGGCCGGCCTTGCTGATGATGGTGATGCTGCCCTTCTGGACCTCGTTTTTGCTGCGCATCTATGCTTGGAAAATCCTGCTTGCTGACTCCGGTGTGTTCAACCAGCTGCTGCTGGCGCTGGGGCTGATTGCCGAGCCGATCAAGATGATGAACACCCCGTTTTCGCTCATTCTGGGCATGGTCTACTGCTACATCCCTTTCATGATCCTGCCGCTGTACGCCACGTTGGTGAAGATGGACCTCAGCCTGTTGGAAGCCGCCCTGGACCTGGGTGCCACGCCCGCACAAGCCTTCTGGCGCATCACGGTGCCGCTGTCCAAGAGCGGGATCATTGCCGGCTCCATGCTGGTGTTCATTCCCTGTGTCGGGGAGTTTGTGATCCCCGAGTTGCTGGGGGGCCCGCAGACACTGATGATCGGCCGGGTGCTGTGGGACGAGTTTTTTGGCAATAACGATTGGCCCATGGCGGCGGCGGTTGCCGTGGTGATGGTGCTGCTCATCATCGTGCCGCTGGCGCTCTTCAACAAGCACCAGGCCGAGAGCAACGCACAGGCGGGCGCATGACATCCCACCGTGCCCGCGCCGTGGTCTGGATGGTGCTGGTCTTCGTGTTCCTCTATCTGCCGATCGTGACGCTGGTGGTTCTGAGCTTTAACGCCAGCCCCATGGTCACGAGCTGGGGCGGTTGGTCGCTCAAGTGGTACAGCGCACTGGCCAAGGATGAGGAGATGATCTCCGGCTTTCGCCTGTCGCTGTCGATTGCCACCTTAACAGCCTGCTCCTCGGTGCTGCTGGGCACGCTGGCGGCCTTGTCCTTGCACCGCTTCAAGCGCTTTCGGGCGCGCACCGTGTTTGTAGGTATGGTCAACGCGCCGCTGGTCATGCCCGAAGTGATCATCGGTTTGTCGCTGCTGCTGATGCTGGTCTCGGTGCAGCGCCTGTTCGGCTTTCCTGAACGTGGTTTTGCCACTATTTGGCTGGGTCACACATTGCTGGGTATGGCCTACGCCACGGTGGTCGTGCTCTCCCGCCTGCAGGAGGTGAGCCCCTCTCTGGAGGAGGCCGCACAGGATCTGGGTTGCCGCCCGCTGCAGGTGTTTTTCCTGGTCACCCTGCCGCTGATCGTGCAGGCTATTGGCTCGGCCTGGCTGCTGACCTTTACCTTGTCGCTGGACGACGTGGTGTTATCCGCCTTTTTGTCGGGACCGGGTTCGACCACGATGCCCATCACGATTTTCAGCCGCGCCCGCCTGGGCGTGAGCCCCAGCGTCAATACGGTGGCGGCGATAACCGTCGCCGTGGTCAGCGTGGCGGTGATAGGCGCTAGCCTGCTCATGGCCCGCGCGCAGCGGCGGCGGGATCAGGAAATGGCGGCCGCTTACAGGCTCGGTTAAGAGGTGGCGGTGTGATACCGTTCGCCGCAGGCGGGCTACCCGCTTGTGCAAGGTGTGGTTTGTTCAAGTTTGATAGGAGCGTGCGATGCAGTTTCAGAAAAAATGGCTGGTAATAGCCTTGGCGTGTGCCTTCCCCTTGGGAAGTGTTTTCGCCCAATCTGCCGCCGATCTCAAGAAGGAGATCGAAGCGCTCAAAGCGCAGCTGCAGCTCCTGCAAAAAAAGGTCGAAGACATGGGACAGGCCGCCGACACCACGCCGCTGAGCCAGCAGGTCAATCGCATAGAACAAAAAATGGATCTGGCCGATAACGCGGCGGAGGCCTCGGGTTTTCAGGGCATGAAAATCAATGGCGCCATCGAGACATCATTGAGCTACAACACCATCGACCGAAGCAATACAGCTGCGGCCACATCCGGATACGCCATGACCAACGACTATGGTGGGTACGGAATGGTTCAGATCACCAAAGAGTCACAGGATGGGGAGGGCGTTGATTGGACCTTGCGGCTACTGCCTGGGGCTACATCCATCGTGCATGAGGCGTCGATCTCTGTACCACTCACAAAGACCCAAAGGATGATCGCGGGACTGATGCCCGATTTCCAGGGTTATGAGTATTCCTTTCCCCACGCCAATTCCACACTGGGTAACCAGATGATCAGCCACAACGCGCTGTTTGATTTGGCGGGTGCGACCGCCTACACCGGTGCAGGCATGTCCTACACGCTGAATGGTGGCAAAGGCGCATTCAAATGGATGATAGGTAATGCAGATAGTGGCTATGACGCCGCGTCCAGCACCTATTCACCGGCTTACTACGACGTGAGTAGCGGCGCTTACGTGACTTCGGCCGATAGCGCACTAGGACTCTACGCCGCAGATACGTCCGTAAAGACGCTGGCCTTGGCCTACCGTGCCGATTGGTTCATCAGCGATACCTCCTACATCGGTCTGTCCGGCCTGCATGGCTCCATGAACCGCAATTTCACGATCATGGCTATCGATGGGGGCATTACCCGGGGTGATTGGCAGTACAACGGGCAGCTGACCGCCGGGCAGCAGGCCCGCGCGGCGGCCAATGGTGGCACCGCAAGCTGGACCGGCATCTCCGGCTTTACCAGTTACAAAATTGTTCCGCGCTTACAGCTCATGGGACGTGCTGATTACATCTGGAACCGCGCCAACGGCGGGGGAACCTACGCCTACAACGGCGGCTCCAACACAAGCGGTCTGGGACCCAAGGGCCTGAATTCTGCGGGTGAGATTGATTACGACGCAGATACCGGCTACGCCACCACAGGCGCCAACCTCACCCGCCTGACCCTCGGCACCAATTACCAGATCAATTCCAACACCCAATGGAAGACCGAGTACCGCTTGGACCTGTCCGACGGCTACAACTTCCTCGACTACGATGGATCGACATACCGCAAGGACAAGACCACCGTCAGCACATCTTTGATGTTGTCGTTCTAAACCACCTTTCGCCGACCAGGCCCGCGTATGCGGGCCTTTTCTTCGCCCACCGCATGCCCTACAACCACATCGCCTCCACCCTGCACGCCCAGGGTGTGCATTCCATACTGGCCCAGTTCTGCGACATCCACGGCGTGGCCAAGGGCAAGCTGGTGCCGGTGGGCAATCTGGGCGAGTGGGTCGAACAGGGCGCGGGCTTTTCCGGCCCCAGCATCTGGGGCACCGGCTTGCCGCGCATGGGCCCGCGCAGCGAGTACTACGGGCGCATACAGCCCGACAGCCTGCGGCCTCTGCCCTATATGCCGGGCGTGGCGCACGCAGTCTGCGATGGCTTTGCCGGTGGCCAGCCGCTCGATACCTGTTCGCGCCAGGTTTTGAAAGCGGCCGTGGCCCGGCTCGATGCCCGGGGTTGGAAGCTGTGGGTAGGCATAGAGCCCGAATTCTTTTTGCTCCAGAGTGCAGACAGCGCCTCCACCCGGTGGCAGCCCGCTGATGCGCAAGACCAGTTGGATAAGCCCTCCTACGACATCCGTGCCATCCTGCGCAACCAGGGTTTTCTGGAAGCCATGCGCAGCACGCTGGAGGCTCTGGGCTTTGACCTGCAGCAAATCGACCACGAAGACGCCTGCGGTCAGTATGAAATCAACTACCGCTTTGACCATGCTGTGGCCGCGGCCGACCGTTTCATGCTGTTCAAGCAGGCCGCGCACGCGGTGGCTGCGCAGCATGGCGCAGTCTTCAGCTGCATGCCCAAGCCTTTTGCCGGGGCACCTGGCAGCGGCCTGCATTTCCACCTCAGCATCACCGACGCCGAGGGCCGTGCGGTGTTCAGCCAGGCAGATGGCCTCTTGGGCCTGAGCCCGCTGGGCCAGCAATTCGCTGCCGGTTTGCTGCACCACGCCGACGCGCTCAGCGCCCTGTGCGCCCCCACCGCCAACAGCTACAAGCGCCTGGCGGCCAGCAGCAGTGTCTCGGGCACCACCTGGTCGCCGGTTTGGAAAGCCTGGGGCGACAACAACCGCACCTGCCTGGTCCGCACCGTCGCCGGGCGCATGGAATGGCGCCTGCCCGACCCGTCCTGCAATATTTACGCGGCCCTGGCTGCCACCCTGTGCGCCGGGCTGGATGGCATTGAGCAGCGCATGGCAGCGCCCGCGCCCTGCGACGAGGACTTGTACCAGCGCCACGCCAGCGGCGCGTCCATGCCAGCGCGGCTGCCGCGCGATCTGGCGGCGGCGCTGGACGCCTTGCAGGACAACACGGTGCTGCGCAGCATGGTGGGCGATGCTTTTTGCCAGATTTTTCTGGAGATCAAGCGGTCCGAGTGGGACGCCTACAGCCAGCAGGTCAGCGACTGGGAACTGCAGCGCTACGCCGGCTTTTTTTGAGCCGCGCCGGGGGCGCTGGCTAAAATCCGGGCACTTGCGCGGCCCCCAGCGGGCTGTCTCCGCCCCCTACCTCCTTCCATTCCCGTGACCCTGCATATCAGCTCCTTTCCCGGCGGCAACGCCTTGCCCGGTTTCCGTGCGCAGCGTTTGCTTGCCAGCTTGCAGGAGGTGAACCCGGACATCACCCATATCAGCGGGCAGTTTGTGCACCTCGTGGCGTCGCACACCGCGCCCGATGCCGCGCTGCACACCCGCTTGGCGGCCCTGCTGGAGTACGGTGACCCTGCGTATGCAGCGCCCGCAGATGCGGCCGTCTGTGTGGTTGCCCCCCGCCTGGGCACGGTCTCACCCTGGGCTTCCAAGGCCAGCGACATCGCCGGCAACTGCGGTCTGGCGGTGGCGCGCATTGAGCGCGTGGTGGCCTACCGCATCGGCTTGCGCAGCGGCCTGTTTTCTCAACCCACGCTCGGCCCTGCGCAATGGGCCGCTGCCGCCCATCTCCTGCATGACCGCATGACCGAAAGCGCCTTGCCCAGCCTGGATGCGGCGCACGCCTTGTTCACGCCCTTGCAGGCTGCACCCATGGAGCACGTCGACGTACTCGGCGGCGGGCGCGCGGCCTTGGAGCAGGCCAACAGCCGCTTCGGTCTGGCACTGGCTGACGATGAAATGGACTACCTGGTGAATGCTTTCACCGGCTTGCAGCGCAACCCCACCGATGTCGAGCTGATGATGTTCGCCCAGGCCAATAGTGAACACTGCCGCCACAAAATCTTCAATGCGCACTTCCGCATCGACGGGCAGGACCAGCCCCATAGCCTGTTCGGCATGATCCGCCACACCCACCAGACCAACCCCCAGCACATGCTGGTGGCCTATTCCGACAATGCCTCGGTCATGGAAGGTGCGCAGATACAACGGTTTGCGGCAGTGGCCGCCGCACCCGGCGGCACTATGGTCTCTCCACGCTATACGGCCCAGCCCGCGACGCAGCACATTCTGATGAAGGTGGAAACCCACAACCACCCCACGGCGATATCGCCTTTCCCCGGCGCGTCCACCGGCGCGGGCGGCGAGATCCGCGACGAGGGTGCCACCGGGCGCGGCTCCAAGCCCAAGGCGGCGCTCACCGGTTTCAGCGTCTCGCGCCTCTGGCCGAAGGCCGGCAGGGCGTTCGGTAAACCCGCGCACATTGCCAGCGCGCTGGACATCATGATCGACGGCCCGCTGGGCGGCGCGGCGTTCAATAACGAGTTTGGCCGGCCCAACTTGCTGGGCTATTTCCGCGAGTACGAACAGGCAGCGGTCAGCGACATCGACACCGTGCAGCGCGGCTACCACAAGCCCATCATGATTGCCGGTGGTTTGGGTGTGATCGATGCCGGTCAGACCCACAAAATCGAATTTCCTGCGGGCAGCTTGTTGATCCAACTTGGCGGCCCGGGCATGCGCATTGGCATGGGTGGCAGTGCCGCCAGTTCCATGGCCACGGGTACCAACGCTGCCGAGTTGGACTTTGATTCCGTGCAGCGTGGTAACCCGGAAATCCAGCGCCGCGCGCAGGAAGTCATCAACCAGTGCTGGCTGCAGGGCGACAAGAACCCGATCTTGGCGATCCACGATGTCGGTGCTGGCGGTCTGTCCAATGCCTTTCCCGAACTCAGCAATGACGCCGGGCGCGGTGCCCGCTTTGATCTGCGTGCCGTGCCGCTGGAAGAAACCGGCATGGCCCCCAAAGAGATTTGGTGCAACGAAAGCCAGGAGCGCTACGTGCTGGCCATCAGCCCCGATGCGCTGCCGGGTTTTGAAGCCTTGTGCGCGCGCGAACGCTGCCCCTTTGCCGTGGTCGGCGTGGCCACCGAGCCGCGTGATTTGCTGCTGGCCGACGCACAGGGCGACGCGCCGGTGCAGATGCCCATGAACGTGCTTTTGGGCAAGCCGCCCAAAATGCAGCGCGACGTGCGCAGCCTGCAACGCCACTTCCCGCCTTTGCAACTGGGTGCGCTGACCCTGCAAGACGCCGTGCTGCAGGTGCTGGCCCATCCCACGGTCGCCTCCAAACGCTTTTTGATAACGATTGGTGACCGCACCGTCGGCGGCCTGAGCCACCGCGACCAGATGGTCGGCCCCTGGCAGGTGCCGGTGGCCGACTGCGCGGTAACACTGGCCGATTACCAGGGCTTTGCCGGTGAAGCCATGGCCATGGGCGAGCGCACGCCGCTGGCCACGCTCAACGCCCCCGCATCGGGCCGCATGGCGGTGGCCGAGGCCATCACCAATTTGCTGGCCGCACCCATGGACTTGTCGCGCGTCAAGCTCTCGGCCAACTGGATGGCGGCCTGCGGCGAACCCGGCGAAGACGCCGCGCTCTACGCCACGGTGCAGGCGGTTGGCATGGAGCTGTGTCCGGCGCTGGGTATCTCGATTCCTGTGGGCAAAGACTCGTTGTCCATGCGCACCCAATGGAGCGATCCGGACTCGGCGGCAGTGAAAAAAGTCAGCGCACCGGTTTCGCTCATCGTCAGCGCGTTTGTCAGTCTGGCCGATGTGCGTGGCACGCTGACCCCGCAGCTCGATCGGGAAGCGGACAGCGTGCTGCTGCTGATTGATCTGGGCCAGGGCAAGAACCGCATGGCGGCCAGTGTGCTGGCCCAAACCCTGGACCAGGTTGGCGACGCAGTGCCTGATCTGGACGATCCATCGCAATTGGTCGCTTTGGTCAAGGCCGTCAACGCCTTGCGTGCCGAAGGAAAAATCCTGGCTTACCACGACCGCAGCGACGGCGGCTTGCTGGCCACGGTGGCTGAAATGGCTTTTGCCGGACGCGTAGGCGTGGCGCTCAATGTCGACATGCTGGTGCTGGAGGGCGACGGTGTGTCGGACAGCCGCATGGACGTGGGCGACAGCAAAAACTGGGCGAACCAGATCGGCGCGCGGCGCGAAGAGCGAACCCTGCAGGCCCTATTTAACGAGGAGCTCGGCGTGGTGCTGCAGGTCCGCAGCGCCGATAAAGCAGCGGTCATGCAGCTTGTGCGCGACCACGGTCTGGCCAAACACAGCCATGTGATTGGATCCACCCGGCCCCAGGGCGGCAGCATGGAGGCAGGCAAGGGCATGCTGCAAATCTGGCGCGATGCGCGGGTGATTTTCAGTGCCCCGTTGGACGATTTGCAGCAGGTCTGGGACAGCGTCTCCTGGAAGATTTGCCAGCAGCGCGACAACCCGGCTTGTGCCGATGCGGAGCACGCCGCTGCCGGACGTGCGGATGACCCGGGCCTGCACATCCATCTGCCGCAGCCGGTTCAGACACTGCTGGCCCAGCCCCCGGCGCTGCTGCTGCGCCGCCCGGCAGTGGCCATCCTGCGTGAGCAGGGCGTGAATTCCCATGTGGAGATGGCTTACGCGTTCACGCAGGCCGGTTTTGACGCTTTTGACGTGCACATGAGTGATGTGCAAAGCGGTCGCGCCAAGCTCGCCGACTTCCAGGGCGTGGTCGCTTGCGGCGGCTTCAGCTATGGCGATACGCTGGGGGCAGGCATAGGCTGGGCCCGCTCCATCACCTTTAACCCGGCGCTGGCGGCGCAGTTCCAGGCGTTTTTTGCCCGCAGCGATACCTTCGGGCTGGGCGTGTGCAACGGCTGCCAGATGTTTGCCGAGCTGGCCGACATCATTCCCGGCGCGCAGCACTGGCCGCGTTTCACCACCAACCAGAGCCAGCGCTTTGAGGCACGCTTAAGCCTGGTCGAGGTGCTGGACTCGCCCTCGATTTTCTTGCGCGGCATGGCCGGAGCGCGCCTGCCGGTGGCAGT
>CANFHZ010000067.1 GCA_947446885.1 Comamonadaceae bacterium | reverse complement strand
GGAGCCGGGAACCCTGTTGTCCGCTTTACCTGAGAGATTCAGCGGCTGCACCTGCAGCCGGTTTGCCCCTTCGGTGGGTGCCCGCCCTGCGGTTCACCACTCTCCAACAGAATGAAATATCAGTCCTTTTGCCTGAGCGTTCAGCCTTCGGCGGTCTTGCGACTCTCTCCTGACCGGCGCATTCTAGCCACAAGTTTCAGGCCGCTGGGGCCGAACCCGCTTGGGCGCAGAGTTGCAGGAATGCGCGCTCCATGCTGAGGCCCCCGCAGGTCGCGGACAGCGCGGCGGGCGTACCCTCAAACAGAATCACTCCTTTGTTCAGCACGATGACACGGTCAGCTTGCTCGACTTCATCGACCAGATGGGTGGCCCACAAGGCTGCCACCGCACCGCTGCGGGTGCATGCGTAGACCGAGTCAACCAGGGCTTTGCGCGAGGAGGGGTCCAGGCCAACGGTGGCCTCGTCCATCAACAAAAAAGCAGGGTGGTGCAGCAGCGCCCGAACCAGTTCGACTTTGCGCCGGTTGCCGCCTGAGAGCGATCGGACTGGCGTGTTGCGCTCCGCGTCCAGCCCATGCTGTTGCAGGCCCTGGGCAATGCGTTGCAGGGCAACGCTGCGCGCTATGCCATGCAGGTCGGTGTGGAATAGCAAATTGGCTTGCACAGACAGGTCGGCATCCAGCGCGCTTTGCTGGAACACCACGCCCAGGCCGGCCAGTGCGCGCGGAGCCTGGGTGCGCAAGTCATGGCCCAGGATATGGATGCTGCCCTGGTCCGGCACAAACAAACCGCTCAGCAGTTGTACCAGCGTGGACTTGCCCGCACCGTTGGGACCAAGCAACGCCACCATTTCGCCGGCCTGCAATTCCAAACTGACCGATTGCAAGGCCACCCGGGGGCCATAGGACTTGCGCACGTCGCGGGCCTGTAAAACCGCTTCGGTGCGAACGGGGAGTGGACGGGTGCTCATGTGCGCGGAGGCTAACAGATGGTCTGCGCGAATCAGGCCCGTTGGCGTACCCAGCCGCGTTGCGGGTCATAGCCGCGCAGGGCCAGTGCGAAGGACAGCGCCGCGGTCAGTGCCACGGTCACTGCGGCGACGCTGTTGAACTGGCCTTGCAGGGCGTAGCGAATCAATTCAACCGCCGCCGTAAAAGGGTTTGCCTGCGCCAGCTGGTACAGCCACAATGCGCCCGACTCGCGCAACTTCCATAAAGGGTAGAGCGCGGTGCTGATGAAGAACATCGGAAAAATCACAAAGTTCATGGTGCCTGCAAAGTTCTCCAGCTGGCGGATGTGCACCGACAACATCAGCCCCAAAGCGGCCAGCATGGTCGCACCCAGAACCATGGCCGGCACAGCAGCCAGCCAGCCCCAGGTAGCGTCAACGCCAAAGGCCCAAGCCACGGCCATGAATACCAGCATCTGCACCATTGACAAAGCGGTGCTGCCCGCCAGCTTGAAGCCCAGCAGCCAACCGCGTGGCAGCGGCGCCGTCAGGAGCAGGCGCATCACCCCCATCTCGCGGTCGTAGACCATGGAAAGGGAGCTTTGCATGCCGTTGAACAAGGCGATCATGCCCAGCAGGCCGGGCAGCATGTATTCCTTGTAGTCCACGTAGGTCTCGTAGGGGGCGATGATGGCCACACCGAAGGTGTTGTGGAAGCCTGCGGAAAACACCACAAACCACAAAAGCGGCCGTACCAGCGAGGAGGCGAGACGGGAAGGCTGGCGCAGAAACTTGTTCAGCTCCCGTCCCACCACGGCGCGTAGCGCGCGTGCAAGATGCATCAAAAGAGGCGTTTGCTGCATGGGCTTTCCTGGTTGGTTTTCGTGTTCAGAATGTGCCAAGTATCGGGTACCACGCGGATGTGTGGAAGGGCTTGGGGCAAGGCGCATCAGGCGGCATAAAGACATCCGTCCCGCGTGGCCTGCGGGCACAGTTGCGCATACCCAAACGCAGGTGCTTTTGCACGTGGCATTTTTTTGAAAAAAATTTGTGTTAACGACCAGTGACTCTGCTAGAGTACGCACCCGAAGCCATTGCAGCAGGAGTGATGGCATACAACAAGAAGTCAAGCTATGCATCAGAAGTGCTTAGAAGTCGTTGGAAGGCAGTCCGGTGTAGCAAGTCCCACTTGCGCCTTTATGCCAATCGTGATGTCTTCACAAACCGGTGGTACAGCGGATGCTGTTTGACCATTGCGCGCAGTGCCAGCGCTGCTGCAATATCGACCCCGGATACCCTGCTCTGGAAGTCACGCTCACTGCCCGTGAACGCAAGGTCCACGGAAGTATTTGTATTGAGACCCGCTGCGAGTTACTCGGCGACAAAGGCTGCACACTGGGCAGTGCCAAACCCTTAAGCTGCGAGATTTATCCCTTGTCCTACAACCCCGGCACACGGGAGTTTTTGTTTGACCAGGACTGTCCCCTGATGCCCGAGTACCAGCGCCAGTTGTCGGATCCGCGCAGTGAGGCCGTGGCCCACCTGACCCGCATCACCCAAGCCGTGCGGCAGCACGAAAAAACAGACCCCGCGTTTTTACGCAGCAACTTTGCCGTTGACAGCGATTACTTTGACTTACAACCCCTCGCACCCGTTGCTATTCCAAAGGAAGGTACGCCATGAACAGTTTTTCTTCTGCATGGGCTGAGCTGGCCGAAGTTGTCACCGAAACAGCACCGGAGCCGGTGACCCAGGAGCTGGGCTACCAGAGTTGGACCGCCGACAATCTGTGCGTGGAAAGTTTCCATGAGGAGACCCGTTATTTCACATCGCGTTGGGATGCACTGTGCCCCTATGTGGATGTGAATCCGGACATGCTGCGCGCCGCCCGCAAGCCGTTCATCGTGTACGCGCTACCTCCCGAGGGTCCGTACGGCGTGCCAATCAACGACAAGTACGGACTGGTAGATGTCGCGACCCCCGGCTTCTGGGACGACGCGCGGCGCGAACGTAAATTCCGCGAGTTGGATAAGCAATTCCGCGACTTTACGGTCACCGAAATGGTGATCCCCGGACGCGAAGTTACCGCGCAATACATTTTTGAAATCGGCGAAGTGCACTTCGCGTCATACGACATCCACGACCGCGAAATTGAAGGCTTTGTGGACTACGTCCGTAACCTGGAGGTCGTGGTGATTAAAGTGACCGCGCCCAACGGCGATGTGGTTTTGCATGATGTGTCCATGGTCTTGCCCCAGCGTAACCAGGTGTATGGCAGCTTCTGCCAGTGGAACCCGGACTACCGCAACCGTTCACCCGGCATATACGCCTGCTTGCTCGCAGCGCGCTGGACTGCAAAAAACAATTACCGTTACTACAACCTCGGCCCAGTCGGTGACTACGGCTACAAGTCGCTGTTTGTGACCGACTTTGAGCCCATCTACGGACTTGCGCTGACCGATGTGAGCCATCCTCTGGCTCTGGATGAGACATCACCACTGCATACCGACTTCAAGCGCTCGGAGTGGAATCAGATTTACCGCAATCCACTGGCGCGAAGCACTACTTGAAAGTGTGTTTTTCGCCGTAGCTTTGGTCGTAATCCAAAAATAGTTCTTCGCCTGCATTGATCGCCTTCAAGGCCTTCAACTGCCCGTTCTTGCGGTAGCGCACATTCGGGTCTTTGGAGTGGTTCAGGTAAATCGCCATGTTCATCGAATTCATGCCGATTTCGGGCACAAAAACTGCGTCATCGTCGTAGTAGCAAAAAATCTCAATTTCCTTGCGCACGCCGCGCGGCAGTTTTTTGAGTTCCGCGTGCGAAAACTTGATCTCTTTGTAGCGCAGGCGTGAGGTCAAAGGGTTTACGCCTTTGGGAATAGTGCGCACGGCAAATACCCCGATACCATGGACTGGAGAGATGCCGAGACGACAGAAGACTTCATCGTGGAGGTGAGCTAGTAATTTTTCTTTGGCTGTGGACATATCGGCTTGTTGACGCAGTGGGAAATGGGAAGTGACAAGTGGGAAATTCAAACGCAGATTGTGCCACTGGCTGCTGGCTGCTGGCGGCACCGGACTCGGGCTGGCGCTTGCTTCGCTGAAACTTTGGTGCTACGGTTGCAGATTTGCAAGGTTCAAGCGCTGGCACCATGAAAAAACTCTTTACAAACAAAGTTTTTGTTGAAAATGATTTTCTCAGCGCCGCAACCTGCGCCCGATGGGAAAAATCGGTTTTTGAGAATTTGGAGACTTTGGGACCGGATATGGATCCTAAATACGGGCAGATGGCCGCGTATTACGGAATGATCGAAGCGGGCTTGAACGAAAGTTATTATCGGTTTGCCGGAAATCACAACCAATTTTTGGTAAAAAATTTCCCGGAAGTAAAACATACGATCCAGTATCTCGGGGATTACATACTGGAGAAATCCGGGATACGTCCCGGTAGTTTGCCTGTCACTCCAAGGGACAAAAAATATTTTTTAATTGCAGGCTTCAAAATCCAGTTGCGCAGCTTCAATATATATAACATTCATATTGATACCGAGGGCTTGTTGCAATACCCTGACAGTATTTTCAATACTAATACGCGGGCGTATTCGTGCATTATTTCAATTAAGCGTACAGCGCAGTATGTCAATGAGTCCGGGGGCGACCTGGATATTTGGCATGAGCGTTATCTGGCGCACCAGATGGATGGTTTTTTCAAGGGCGATGGCTTGAGAGCGCGTTCTAAAGAGCATCGGCAGCGGATCACCTATGAGCCAGGTAAGTTGCTGGTTTTTGACAGCTTTATGCCGCACGTCGTGTTGCCATTCAAGGTCAAGAAGAAGGCAGATCGTCGCATCACGTTTTTGGTCCATTTCAACTTTCGCAAACACACCGAGCGCAATCCTTTTCCCCATTTGGAATATTGGTACTAGCGCTTCAAAAGCTGGCCCCCGGCGGGGGCGGGGGCCGGAGATTCGGCGTTTTTCTGCTATCTTCGCCTCTGTTTTTGGGGCCGGGATTCACCTCTACGTGCGCCAGGCTTTTCGTGCTGTATTTCTGTCTTTTCATTGGGGATTTGTGATGCAAAAAAATTGGATGCTCGGCTGCGCATTGGCAGCGGTCTTGGTGGCTTGTGGCAAAAAAGAAGAGCCCGTTGCTGCGGCGCCCGCAGCGCCGGCGGCAGCCGCGGCAGCTGCAGAAGAAAAGGTGCTGAACATCTACAACTGGCCCGACTACATCGCCAAGGACATGGTCGAAAACTTTGAAAAAGAGACCGGCATCAAAGTCAATTACCAGACATTTGAGAGCAATGAGGCCTTGCAGGCCAAGCTGGTGGTGGGCAATACCGGCTACGACCTCGTGGTGCCAGGCGCCGTTTTTGCCAAGTCGCAAATTGACGCGGGTTTGCTGCTCCCGCTTGATAAGTCCAAGATCCCGAATATCTCCAACCTCGACCCGGCGCTGATGGCGAAATTGGAAGGCGTGGACGCAGGCAATGCCCACCTCATCCCCTGGGCCTGGAGCTTTACCACGGTGGGTATTAACAAGGCCAAGGTGGCCAAGGCCCTGGGCAGCATGAAGATGCCCGACAACGCCTGGGATCTGGTGTTCAATCCCGCTTACACATCCAAGCTCAAGTCCTGCGGTATCGCCTACCTGGATTCTCCGACCGAGGTCTTGCCGCCTGCCTTGCATTACCTGGGGCTTGACGCGTACTCTGCCAATCCGGAAGACCACAAAAAGGCCGGTGAGATGCTGGCCAAGGTGCGCAAAGACGTGCGGCTTTTTTCCAGCACCATGATCGACGATCTGGCTGGCGGCAAAGCCTGCGTGGCGCTGGGTTGGGCGGGCGACATCAATATTGCCCGTGGCCGTGCGGCGGAAAACAAGAGCGGTATCCAGCTTGAAGCCCTGCTGCCGACCACCGGCGGACTGATCTTCTTTGACAACCTGGCTATCCCGAAAGATGCCAAGCATCCCGGCAACGCGATGGCCTTCATCAACTACTTCCTCAAGCCTGAAGTCTCGGCATCCAACACCAATGAGTTGAGCTACCCCACGGCCAACAAAGCCAGCGTGGCCTTGCTGGCCCCCGAGGTGGCGCAAGACAAATCCATCTTCCCCGATGCGGCAACACTGAACACCATGGTGTCGCCCAATGCCCTGGGCAATGCGGCCCGCGAGTCCATGACCACGGTCTACACCGAGTTCAAAAAAGGCAAGTAGCCGCAGCCTGAACCGGGCGGCGTACGCTTAAACGTGCGCCAACCGGCTTCATACCGCCGCCATGTCCCCTCGACCTGATCTTTCGCCCTCTCTATGGGGGCGGCTTCGGCCACTGGTAGTTGGCTTACCCTTTGCCTGGTTGCTGTTTTTCTTCGCCCTGCCGTTTGCCATTCTGCTGCGCATCAGCATCACGGACATGGGCGAGCAGCTCGACCCGTTTGCCTCGCTGCTGCGCACGGTGAACGGCCAGCTTGGGGTGTTTGTTCAGGTTCAGAGTTTTATTTCGCTGCTGATCAGCCCGGATGGTGGCTGGTTTGACACGCTGTACGTGGACGCTTACGCGCTGTCCTTGAAATACGCCTTTCTGACGACAGTGCTGTGCCTGCTCATTGGCTACCCTTTTGCCTACTTTCTGGCGCGTACCCGCCCCGCGTACCGGGCCTTGTTCCTGTTGATGGTCATGCTGCCGTTCTGGACGTCGTTTTTGTTGCGCGTCTATGCCTGGAAAGGCATTCTGGCGGACGAAGGCGTGGTGAATCGCCTGCTGATGGCGCTGGGTTTGATTGAAGAGCCGGTGCAACTTCTCTACAACGATTTTTCCATGCTGATCGGCATGACCTACGTCTACCTGCCTTTTATGGTGTTGCCGCTGTACGCCAATTTGGTGAAGGCAGATATCCGGCTTATAGAGGCTGCGCAAGACCTGGGTGCAAGCGCTTGGAAGACCTTCTGGCTGATTACGGTCCCGCTCTCGCGCTCGGGCATCGTCGCGGGTTCGGTTTTGGTCTTCATTCCCTGCTTGGGCGAGTTTGTCATTCCGTCGCTGCTGGGCGGTGCCGACAACATCATGATCGGGCGCGTGGTGTGGGACGAGATGTTCAGCAGTAACAACTGGCCCCGTGCCAGTGCCTTGTCCATCTCCATGATCGTTTTGGTGATTGCGCCCCTGGCCTGGTTCAACCAGCGGGTGGCGCGCAAGGCCGCTGCGGAGCGTGGCCCATGAGCCGCTGGCTCAGCCGCCATGTATCCGGTGCCTGGCTGGCCGCCGTGTTCGCGTTTTTGTATGCGCCGCTCGCGTTCTTGGTGATTTTTTCTTTCAATAGCACCCGCCAGGATTCTGTGTTCACCGGGTTTTCGCTGCGCTGGTACGGCGCCTTGATGGGCGACAGCCGCATCGTTGACGGATTTTTGCTCTCTTTCAAGGTGGCCCTGTGCAGCGCGACGCTGGCCACGCTGCTGGCCACGCTGGCGGCGTATGCGCTGGTGCGCAGCGGTGCGTTCCGGGGGCGTGCCTGGATGTCGGCCATGCTCAACGCGCCGCTGGTGATGCCCGAAGTCATCATCGGCATGTCCTTGCTGCTTCTGTTTGTGGGCTTCGAACGCCTGCTGGGATGGCCCGACCGGGGCGCGCTGACCATCATGCTGGGCCACACCCTGCTCGGCATGGCCTACGCAGCCGTGGTCATTGAGTCGCGATTGCAAGAGCTGGACCGCACCTTGGAAGAGGCCGCCATGGACCTGGGCTGCCGCCGCGAGTCGGTGTTTTTCCTGGTCATGCTGCCCAATATGACCCAGGCCCTGGCCGCTGCCTGGCTGCTGACCTTCACTCTCTCGTTTGACGACGTAGTGATCTCTGAGTTTTTGTCCGGCCCCGGCATCACCACCTTGCCCCAGGTGATTTTTGGCTATGCGCGGCGCGGGATCAACCCGTCTATTTATGCGGCAGCCGCATTGCTAATGCTTGTCGTGACAGTATGCGTGGTGGTATTTGGGCTGTACACCGCCCGGGTTTCCAAAGTGCGGGCTGCGGAGCAGGCCGGTAGCGTGCGCGATGCCGGATAGGCTAAAGTGCGCCGATGATGCGAAGACTTCTTCCTCTGTGGCTGCTCGCGTGCGCAAGCGCTGTGCAAGCGCAGACCGTGTATTCCAACGCTGCGGATGCTGCCCGCGGGCACTGGGATACCTGCATCGCAGCGGCCAAGGTGGCCGGTGACGCCAAGCTGTGTGCGGAGAAGCTGTTCCGTGAAACCTCCAACGAAGTGCCGGACCGCAACCCGCAAAAGCTGGCGCTATTGAAAATGGCGCAAGAGCTTTATGCGCTGTTGTCCCGGGTGGGCAATAAAGCCAACATCAACAACGATCAGATCAAGCTGGAAATCATGTCGATTGAGATGGCCTATGCCAGTGCGTCGCGCCAAGCCCGGCGCGTTGTACTGGCCGATCCGGCGGTTTCCATGCCCACCCTGGTGCTTCCGGAAGTCAAAATTTCGCGCTGAACCCGCCGCTTATTTTGCGGTGCCGTCTTCCATCGGCACTTGCAGTGCCACCAGAAAGCGCGACACCATGTTGTAACTGGCAATGACGCCCACCAGCTCCACCTGTTGCTGGGGATCAGCCAGCTGAGCGCGCACGGCATCAAACACCGCATCTGGCACCCGTACCTCCCGCGTCATGGCCTGTGCCAGCGCAATCACAGCGCGCTGTGTGGCGTCAAAGGCCTGGCTGTTGGTAGCCGGGTCGGGTTCTTGCAGGGCCCGCAACTGTGCTTCACTGCCGCCTGCGGCAAGAAATTCGGGCGCATGCTGGCTCCATTCGTAGGCCGCATCGGTCTCTACCGCGACCGTGCAAATAGCCAGCTCGCGCAGGCAGGAGTCCAGCGACAACTGGGTGCGAATGGTGCCCATGAATCCATTCCAGCCTGCTGCAAACACCGGGCTGCGCAGCAGCATACGGTCCAGGTTGAGCAGCGTACCGCCGCGCCGCGCGGCAATGGCTTGCACCAAAGCGGGCGGCCCCAGCGCTTCATCGGGAATCGGTGCGATGCGGGTGGAGGTATCGGGTGGTGGTCGCATGGTTCATTCGCTCGCGGATTGGGTGATGTAGTAGAGCGCCAGAAAATTCTGCGTACTTGGCGCAATAAATTCGAGGCCGAAAAACCGGGCCTTGCCCAGCGGAGAGGGGGATACATGTTTCACCTTGGCCTTGAGTTGCAGGGTCAGTGCTTGGTGCTCGACCATCAGTTCGAGTTTGACCTCCATGCTGTCGCCGACCTGGGCCTTGAGCGTTTCGCTCTGCACCATGGCACCCCCGGTGCCGATGTCTACCAGTTCCACGGCCACCGCCCGGGCCGCACCTTCCAGCTTGACGCGCGTGGGCCAGGACGCTTTGGCGCGCTTGGACTGGCGCACCATGCGGGCTTCCACATGCGGAGGGTGCGAGAGCACAGCGTAATCGCAGGGCTCTTGCGCGGTCTGCAATACCTCGGACAAAAAAGAGTATTCATAGCGTCCGGTAAAACCCCGAACCATGCAAATGTCGCCCGGCGACAGTACCGAACGCGGGGTGGTCTCGCCAAGGGGTCGCACCATCACGCCCAGGCCTGCAATCACGCCTAAATACTGCGACTCCTGCTTGGGCGCACCCTCGACCAGCCGCTGGGTTTGCATGGCCATACCGGCCTGCAAATCCAGAGACGTGAACGGCGCGCGCAGATGCTGCGGTTTGATGCTTGTATCAATAGGCATAGAAACCAAATCCTCCCTCATCTTATTTTTCACGAGGATATGCCATTTTCGCCAGGGTGGAGGCAATATCCCGCACCAACTGGGGCCCACGGTAAATCAGGCCGCTGTAAATCTGCACCGCGTCTGCGCCAGACTGGATTTTTTCCAGTGCATCCGAGCCGCTGAAGATGCCACCTACGCCGATGATGGGAAAGTCCGGCCCGGTGGCGCGGCGCAGTGCTGCGATCACCCGGGTGCTGGCGGCGCGCACCGGGGCACCAGAGAGGCCGCCGGCCTCACCACCGTGCGGCAGGTGGGCCACAGCCCCGCGCTCCAGTGTGGTGTTGGTGGCGATTGCGCCGTCCATACCGTATTGCTGCAGGTGCGTGGCAATGGCCTGAATTTGCGCATCGTTCAGATCGGGAGCAATCTTCACAAAAATCGGCACACGCCGACTCTGCGTCTGCGCCAGCTGCTGCCGCAGCTCCGCCAGTGACTCCAGCAGTTGCACCAGCGCCTGGTCGCTTTGCAGGCCACGCAAACCCTGGGTGTTGGGGCTGGAGATATTGACCGTCACATAGTCGGCGTGCGGGTACACCGCCGCCAGGCAGGCCAGGTAGTCGGCGCTGGCGCTCTCCATGGGCGTCGCGGCATTCTTGCCAATGTTCAGCCCCAGTACCATGGCCCGGTTGCTAGCCTTGCGCGCCCGCGCCACATTGGCCACAAAGGCCTCCAAGCCCTGGTTATTGAAGCCAAAGCGGTTGATCAGCGCCTGCGCCTGCGGCAGGCGGAACATGCGGGGCTTGGGGTTGCCGGATTGCGCCAGAGGGGTCACGGTGCCCAGCTCCACAAAGCCGAAACCCATCGCGTCCCAACCCGCAATACAGCGGGCGTTTTTGTCCAGCCCCGCCGCCAGCCCCACCCGGTTGGGCAGCCGCAGGCCGGCCAGCGTGAGCGGATCGTCCACCCGCGACTGTGCATAGGCATAGCGCAGGATGTTGTGCTGGGTACGCTCAATCAGGCGCAGCGTCAGGTCGTGCGCAGCCTCTGGGTCCATCTGGAACAAAAACGGGCGCAGCACGCCGTAGGGCACAAGTGGCATCGGATAATTCCCGCTCAAGCAATCTGACAGTGAGCGCGATTTTCACCCATGACCCCCACCCCTGCCGCTTCGCCATCCTCTCCTGACGCGCCTGCTGGCAGCTACACCCAGGACCAGCTCAAAGCCCTGGTCGGCCAGGCGGCGCTGCAGTACGTGGTGCGCGGTGCGCTGGTGGGTGTGGGCACCGGCTCCACGGTGAACCATTTCATCGACGCACTGGCCACCATCAAAGACCAGATCGCCGGTGCGGTATCCAGTTCGGTGGCCAGCACCGAAAGACTGCGGGCGGCGGGCATCGCCGTTTTAGACGCAAATGGCGTGGAGCATCTGCCGGTATACATCGACGGCGCCGACGAGATCGACGGGCGCGGTTGCATGGTCAAAGGTGGGGGCGCGGCCCTCACCCGCGAAAAAATTGTCGCCGCCTTGGCTGAGCGCTTTGTCTGCATTGCTGATGCGTCCAAGTTGGTCACGGTGCTTGGTACGTTTCCACTGCCGGTCGAAGTGATTCCTATGGCCACTGCGCGCATTGCGCGCCAGTTCGCCGCGCTGGGTGGACATGCCGTGCTGCGCCTGCGCGAGGGCCAGCCCCTGGTGACGGACAACGGCCAGCACATCTTGGATGTGACCGGCCTGCACATCCACGACCCGCTGGCATTCGAGGCGCAGGTCAGCCAATGGCCCGGCGTGGTCACTGTAGGGGTGTTCGCGTTTCAGCGGGCGCAGGTGTGTCTGCTGGGCACGCCGCAGGGCGTGCAGACGATCACCTTCTAGCGGCTCGCGCGGCCGCGCACCTTATTCGGCGGTGCGGGTGCTGGAGAGCATGCGCTCCACGTAGCGCGCAATCACATCAATTTCCAGATTCACCCGGCTGCCGGGCTGCAGGCGGTGCAGCGCGGTGTTGTGCACGGTGTGGGGAATCAGGTTGATGCTGGCTTCGCAGCCGTCGGCCCTATCGCTAATGCGGTTGACGGTCAGGCTCACGCCATTGATGGTGATCGAGCCTTTGTAGGCCAGGTATTTTCCCAGCGCCTTGGGTGCCAGCACCCGCAGCTCCCAGCTCTCGCCCACGGGTGCAAAGTGGGTCACGTGGCCCATGCCGTCTACATGGCCCGAGACCAGATGCCCGCCCAGGCGGTCATTGGCGCGCAGGGCTTTTTCCAGATTGACCGCGCCGGGGCCGTCCAGGCCGGCGGTTTTGTCCAGCGACTCGGCCGAAACGTCCACGGTGAACTGCGGGGCGTCTCCCCCTGCCTGCAAGCTGGTGACCGTCATGCACGCGCCATTGATGGCAATGCTGTCGCCCAGGCCCACGTCGTCCAGATAGCCTGCCGGGCATTGCACGTGCAGGCGTTTGCCGTGCGCCGCGCTTGCGCCCATGGGGGCGACTTGGGTGATCTGGCCGAGGCCAGTGATGATGCCTGTGAACATATGCCCCGTATCTTCCTGTTAAAAAACGTCGCGCCCGGCCACCCGGGCCAGCAGACGCACATCCTGGCCCACCATCTCCACGCTGCTAAAGTTCAGCGCCAGGCCATCGGCCAGCTGCGCAAGCGGCCCGAAATCCGACATGCCCGTGCCGACCCCCAGCCACTTCGGGGCCAGGTAAACCAGCAACTCGTCCACCAGCCCGGCGCGCAGCAATGAGCCATTGAGCTTGTGACCGGCTTCCACATGCAGTTCATTCACCCCCCGGGCCGCCAGGTCGCGCATCATGGCCGCTAGATCCACTTTGGGGCTGGTGCCGCCCCGCGCGGCTGCGCCGGGCAGGTAGACCACGGTCGCCCCGCTGTGCTCCAGCGCCGCCTGGCGCGCAGGCTGCGGCGCGGCGGCGTAGACCAGCACCGGGCGTCGGGGGGCGAACAGCGGCGCATCGGGCGGGGTTTGCAGCGCGCTGTCGACGATGACCAGCATGGGCTGGCGCGGCGTGTCCACGCCACGCACGTCCAAGCGGGGCTGGTCGTGCAGCACCGTGCCGATGCCCGTCAGCACGGCGCAGGCGCGGGCACGCCAGGCGTGGCCGTCGGCGCGGGCAGCCTCGCCGGTAATCCACTGACTTTGTCCGTTAGGCAGGGCGGTCACACCGTCCAGCGAGGCCGCCACCTTCAGGCGTACCCAGGGCGTGTGGCGCTGCATCCGGCTGAAAAATCCGATGTTGAGTTCGCGCGCCGCTGCCGCCCAGGCTTGCAGTGCGGGGTCTGCGCTCTCGCTGGCCAATGCAACCGCCAGGCCTGCGGCCCGCAAGCGGGCCAGGCCTTGGCCTGCCACCAGCGGGTTCGGGTCGGCCACGGCCGCGACCACGCGGGCGATGCCCGCACCCAGCAAGGCCTCGGTACAGGGGCCGGTGCGGCCCTGGTGGCAGCAGGGTTCCAGGGTGACATAGGCGGTGGCGCCCTCCGTGGCCTGGCCGCCGGCCTGCGCGTCGCGCAAGGCCATGACCTCGGCATGCGGGCCACCGGCCTGCTGGGTGCTGCCCTGGCCTATGCGCTGCCCCTGGGGGTTGACCAGCACGCAGCCCACCCGGGGGTTGGGGCTGGCGCGCAAAAGCGCAGCCTGGGCCTGGTGGAGCGCCTGGTTCAGGTGGTGTTGCGCGAACTGGTCTGGCGCAGGGTCGGGCTGCGGCATAGCGGCTGGTGATTGGGCTGCTCAGGGCCAGCAGCTTGCGGGATATTTCGTTCCGTCCTGCGACAGCGACAAGTTAATGCAGAGGTTGGTATCTTTAAGTTGCGCGCCTTTGGCAAGGGCCGTGATCTCGTAGCTGTGGTTAGCTGAGGACAGTCCGAAGCTGTATGCGGAAGCCAAACTGGTAGAGCAGGCGGTGGTGGTCAAGCTTGCGCCGTAAAATGTCATTGGGTAGCTGGTGTTGGTCGTGTAATAGCGCTCCATGTACTGGGCATATTCCATCAAGCAAGACTGGGCGGCATAGCGCTTGGTTTTCAGCACGTTGGACTGGTAGCTGGACAGCGCTACGCGAAACAGAACCCCAACGATGGCTATTACCACCATGATCTCTATCAGGGTGAGACCGCGCATGGCGCGCGGTGTCGGCAGGTACCGGGAGGGCGTTTTGAGCATGAAGGGATATTTTTCGCTAAGGCAGAACCTGACGGAATGATACGCGCTTACCTCCAATTACCGTGGATTGCAG
>CANFHZ010000066.1 GCA_947446885.1 Comamonadaceae bacterium | reverse complement strand
TTACGTGAAGGTCGGCGCGCAGCAACTGATTGCCGACAACGCCTGCGGCCACCAATTTGTACTCGGTCCCAAAGCGCCCGATCTGTGGCGCGAACTAGACCTGGCCGCCCACCGGGTTGTGGGCCATGTTGGGCAGCGGCTGCAGCGCGAGGGCATAGGCGCCAACGTTCTGGGCGACCCCCGCCTGGCGCTCACCTGGCTGGCCAACGAACTCCCCACCATGGGCGCCACCCTGGCCGCTGGCCACATCGTCACCACTGGCACATGCGTGGTGCCGATGGACATCGTCCCCCTGGACACGGTGCTGATGGACTTTGGGGTGCTGGGGCAGGTGCGGTGTGGTTTTAGCGGGGGGTGAGGTCTGGAGGCCAAACTCAAAACTGTGAACAAGTGATTACAATTTGCCGATGTTCATTGTTAAGCAGCTTCCGCAGTTTGAGCACTGGCTCGTCGGGCTGAAGGATGGATTCACCCGCAGGCGTCTTGCGCGCAGGTTGGAGAAGGCGCAGCGCGGTCTGCTCGGTGACGTGGCCCCGGTCGGTGAAAGCGTTTTTGAAATGCGCGAATTCTTCGGTCCCGGCTGGCGCATGTACTACATCCAACAGGGCGATGTATTGATTGTGATGCTAGGCGGTGGAGACAAATCCACCCAACAAGCCGATATTGCAAATGCCATCGCTCTTTCCAAAACCCTCCAAGGAGTTTGACTATGGTTAAGAAAATCAATGTTGCCGACTTGCCAGAATTTGATATGGCCGAACACCTGGACAGTGACCAGGCCATTGCCGAATACCTGACCATCGTCATGGAAGAAAACGACCCCGGCGAGTTGACCCATGCGCTTGGGGTCATTGCAAGGGCACGTGGAATGTCGGAGGTGGCGCGCGCAGCAGGTCTTACACGCGAGGCGCTTTACAAGGCCCTTCGCCCCAACTCGCAACCCCGCTTTGACACGATCGCCCGTGTTTGCACGGCGCTCGGTGTGAAGTTGGTGGCACAACCGGCCGCAGCTTAATCTGCGGCGCTCACCCGGCCTGCAACCGCCGGAACTTCTGCCACAACGTAGCCTTGTCTTCCACGCAGTTGGGGTCTACCGGAATGCAGGCGACAGGGCAGACCTGCACGCATTGGGGCTCGTCAAAGTGCCCCACGCATTCGGTGCACTTCGAGGGCTCGATCACATAAATATCGGGGCCCATGGAGATGGCCTCGTTCGGGCACTCGGGCTCGCAGACATCGCAGTTGATGCACTCGTCGGTGATGATCAAAGCCACGGCGCGATACCTTTTGAAGCTTAGGGACGGGTCTTGGCCTGCAGACGCGCCAGCACCGGCGGCGCGACGAACTGGGACACGTCGCCGCGCAGGGTGGCAATCTCGCGCACCAGCGTGCTGGAGATGTGCTGAAAGCGCGGGTCAGGGGTCATGAACACCGTGTCCAACCCCGGCTCCAGCGCGCGGTTCATGCCGGCCAGCTGGGCCTCGTAATCAAAGTCGGTCACCGAGCGCACGCCGCGCAGCATCACCCGCGCACCCACGCTGCGCGAGAACGCACTGACCAGGCCGGTGCAGGCTTGCACCTGCACATTGGGATAGGCCGCCATCACCTCGGCCACGGTGGCCATGCGCTCATCGAGGGTGAACATGGTTTTCTTGTGGTACGCCGCAGCAACGGCGACGATCACGGTGTCAAACAAAGCGGCTGCGCGGGCGATCAAGTCCTGGTGCCCCAGCGTGATGGGGTCAAAGGTGCCGGGATACACGGCGATGGTGGCGGTAGACATGGTCAGACGGTTCCTGCTGTAGTAGACCGTGCGGCGGTCGATTCGGCGGACAGTTCGGTGGGCGCAACGATAGCGCGCAACAGGTGCGCGTGCACGGCCCCGGCCTTGAGGTGGCGGTGTACTTGCAGGCCATAGCCCTGCAGCTCCGTATCCTGCCAGGCCTTGGGCGCTTCCAAGTACACCCAGCCGCCCGCAGCCAGTGTTGCGGCGCTGGCCGCCAGCGCGGGCGCAAACAAGGCGGAATCAAACGGTGGATCAATCAGCACCAGGTTCCATGCCGCCGTGCCGCTGTGGCGCAGCGCCGCCACACCATCACCCCGCTGCACCCGCACCATGTCGGCTTTCAGGTGCGCTTGCGTGCGTTGCAGTTGCTCCACCAGCACGGGGTCCTGCTCGACCAGCAAGACATTTGCCGCACCGCGCGAGGCGGCCTCAAAGCCCAGCGCGCCGGTGCCGGCAAACAGATCGATGCAACGCCAGCCGCTCAGGTCTTGCCCTAGCCAGTTGAACAGGGTCTCGCGCACCCGGTCCGGCGTGGGACGCAAGCCTGGCTTGTCCAAGACCTTGAGCTTGCTGCGCTTCCAGTCGCCACCGATGATGCGCAGCTCGTGGCTGCGCGGGGCCTTGGCGGCGCTGCGATGGGCGGGAGGCGGGGGACGTTTGGTAGCCATAAATAATGAGGTTCGGTTCAGACCGCCGCATCACGCGGGTAATTCGGGGCGGTGAAGACCGACCCGTCCATGCCTTCCAGGGCATAGGCTTTTTGAACGGCAGGCCGCTGCTCCAGGGCGCGCAGCATCGCCATGAGGCGGGGGTACTGCGCCAGTTGCGCAGACGGCAAGGCATCGCCATGTGGATACAGCTGCGCCCAGCGCAAGCAGGCGGCAAGATAAAAATCACAAACACCCGTGTGCGTACCCAGTAGATACGGCCCCTGGTGGCGCACGATTTCAGCTTCCAACAGCGCGCAGTGTTCTGTGACGCGCCGATGCAAAGCCGTGCGCAAGGGCGCAAGGGCGCTCTCCGTGGCGACATAGCGCTCTGAATAAAACAGGGCCCGCAAATCCGCGTGCAAGGTGTTGGACAGAAAAAACAACCACTTCAGCAAACGGCCGCGCGCCGCAGGCGGCGGTTGCAAAGCCTGGTGGCTATCGGCCAGATGCAAGAGAATGGCCGCCGTCTCAAACAGCGGTTCGTCTTGCGCCGGGTCCACCAACACGGGCAGTAGGCCTTGCGGATTGAAACGCAAAAACGCCTCGCTGCGCTGGCCCCCCTGCGTGCGGTTCACTTCCAGGGCCTCGTAGGGCAAGGCCAGTTCTTCAAGGACCATGCGGACCACGATGTTGGCGCTGTCCGGGGCATAAAACAGGGTATAGGCCATAGTCGTTTTCGGATTCAGGGCTTGGCCCGGGCGCGCGGATGCGCCGCGTCATAGGCTTTGGCCAGGTGTTGAAAGTCCAGCCGGGTATAGACCTGCGTGGTGCTGATATTGGCGTGGCCGAGCAGTTCTTGCACACCGCGCAAATCGCTGCTGGACTGCAGCACATGGCTGGCAAACGAGTGGCGCAGCATGTGCGGATGCACCGGGGTGTTCAGCCCGGCCAGTTGGCTGCGGCGCTTGAGCCGCTGCCACACCGATTGCGCGCTGAGGCGCGTGCCGTTGCGGCCCAAAAATAAGGCTGCTGAATCCGATTCCGATTGACCGGCCACCGTCACCGTTGTGCGCACATCCAACCAGTGGGTTAAAGCCCGCAAAGCCGGGCCGCCCACCGGTACGCTGCGCCGCTTGGAACCTTTGCCCAGCACGTGCGCTTCTCCGGCCTGCATATCGATCCAACCACGCGCCTGCGCGCTGGCCACGGCATCCAGGCCGACCAACTCGCCCACGCGCAGGCCGCTGCCGTACAAGAGCTCGACCATGGCCGCGTCGCGGGCCTCCAGCCAGGGCGCGTCATCGCTGGCGAAATCAGCGAATTGCACGGCGTCATCCACCGCCAACGCTTTGGGCAAGGGCTTGGGCGCCTTGGGTGCGCGCACGTCTTGCACCGGGTTGCTGGCGACCAGCGATTGGCGGCCCAGCCAGGCGTAAAAGCCGCGCCAGCCGCTCAATATCAATGCGATGCCGCGCCCGCTGCGCCCGCCGCTGTGCATGCTGGCAATCCAACGCCGCACGTGGTGGTTTTTGACATCGGTGAGCGCCAATTGCTGCGCCGATGCGAAGTCGCCCAGCTTGGCAAGGTCCAGCGCGTACAGCTCCACCGTGCGCGCGGCCAGGCGCTTTTCAGTGCGCACGTATTCCAGGTAGCGTTCGGTCAGCGCGCAGTCCTGGTTCATGCGGTGTGGTGCGTGCGGGTTCAGCGCAGGCGCTGCAAAGCAGCGCTGGCAATTTCACCAAAGCGCAGCAAAAACTCGGTGCCCATATCGGCTCGGAATCGCTGGCCGTCGGGCGAGGCCAAGACCAACATGCCAAAAGCGGGCGAGTCGGCCTCGCCACTGCGCAAGGGAATGAGCGCCAGCGAGACCGCCGCATCCGGCGTGGCCAGCCAGTTTGCGGCTTCAAAGCCGGTGTTCAAGCCGCAAAAAGGTTCGCCCAGAGACGAGGCAAAGAGTTTCACGTCGTCGCTGACCGCATGCGCCTGCGGTAGCTCGGCGAATTCGCTAGCCAAACCCCACACCCGCAATGCCACCTGCGGTACCGCGAACTGCTCGCTCAACTCCGCCGCCAAACGCCCGGGCAAGGCCGCTGGGCTGGAGACCAGAAACAAGGCGCGCGACCAGCGCAGCATCTTGTCGGCCAGGGCCACGTTGTCGTTGCCGTGGCGCACCATTTCCATCATGCGCGCTTCCAGCACCTTGATTTTTTCGCGCAGCATTTCGGCCTGGCGCTCCTGGAGGCTGACGGTGCGCTGGCTGTGCGGGCTGACAAACTGCACCCCGGCCAACACCTCGGCGTGGCGGGCAAAGAAGTCGGGTGAATTCAGCAGGTAATGCGCAATATCGTCTTCGGTAATGGGGTTGGTCGTGGCCTGGGGCAGGGTGGTTGGAGTCATAAGTTCTTTCATTACAAATCGTCGGGCAAGTCGATCTCGCCTTCAAAAACCGTGGTGGCCGGGCCGGTCATCATGACGTGCGCGCCCGGGGTGCTGCCGTCCCAGTCGATGTGCAAGATACCGCCAAGGGTGTGTATGGCCACAGGGCCGTCCAGCAAACCCCAGCGCATACCCGCCACCACAGCGGCGCAAGCACCGCTGCCGCAGGCCAGGGTTTCGCCCACGCCACGCTCATACACACGCAGACGAACGGTGTGGCGGTCCAGCACCTGCATAAATCCCGCGTTGACGTGGCGGGCAAAGCGCGTGTGCTGCTGCACCGGCGGGCCCAGCTGCTCCAGGGGCGCGTGGTCTACATCGTCCAGCAACTGCACGGCGTGCGGGTTACCCATGGACAGAGCGCCTATCCATACCGTACGCCCACCCGCATCCAGCGGCCAGGCCTGCCATTCGCCGCGCGGCTGCGGTTGCAAACCTGCGGTATCGAAGGGCAGCTGCGCCGGGTCAAAGCCAGGCGCGCCCATGTCCACTGTCACCAGGCCGTCGGCGCTGATGCGCAACTCCATCAAGGCTTTTTGGGTTTGCACGCGCAAAACGGGCTTGGCGCTCAGGCCCTTGTCCCGCACATAACGGGCAAAACAGCGCGCGCCGTTGCCGCACTGCTCCACCTCCGCGCCATCGGCGTTGTGGATGGCGTACGCAAAATCAATTCCGGGGGCGGGCGAGGGGCGCACGCTCAAAATCTGGTCCGCGCCCACACCGAAATGCCGGTCACCCAGCGCCCGGTAATGCGCGGCGGACAGGCCCAGGCTGCCGCGCGTCTCGTCCAGCACCACGAAGTCATTGCCCGCGCCATGCATCTTGGTGAAGCGAATTTTCATGGCTGCCATTATCGGCGGCACAATGCTCCGCATGCCCCGGCCTTCCCAGACCCTTCCCAGCGCCGATTCGGCAACGTTCACCTGGCAATCACAGCACCCGGTTGCGCTGTGGCGCAACGTACGGCGGCTGACCGCCCCCAACCCCGGCCTGATGACCGGCCCGGGCACCAACAGCTATCTGGTTGGCGAGGCGGCCAGCGGTTTCGTCGTGATCGACCCCGGCCCGCCCGATGCCGGCCATGTGCAGCGGCTGTGGGAAGCCTGTGCGGACACGCAGGGGCGCGGCGGCCATATCGCGCTGATTGTTTGCACGCACTCACACGCAGACCACGCGCCGGCCGCACCCATGCTGCAGGCCCTGTGCGCACAGCGCCCGCCCGTCGTCGGACTGCCCTCGGCCCCGACCGCGCGCAGCGGCAGCCACTTTGTGCCCGACCGGGCACTTGCCCAGGGCGAACAACTGCTGCTGACAGGCGCCGAAACCCACACGCTGCGCGCGGTGTTCACGCCCGGCCACGCAGCCAACCACGTCTGTTTTGTGCTCGAAGAAGACGGGCTCTTGTTCTCGGGCGACCACATTCTGAGTGGCAGCACCACGGTCATAGACCCGCCGGACGGTCATATGGGCGACTACCTGGATTCGCTGGACCGCCTGCACCAGAGCTGCGAAGCGCTGGCGGTGCAGCACATCCTGCCCGCGCACGGTGGCGTGATCGACGCGCCGCTGCACACCATCGCGCAGCTCAAGGCCCATCGCCTCACACGCGAAGCGAAAGTGGCCGCCGCCATGAAAGCACGGCCCGACGGCGACCTCGACAGCTGGTTGCCACTGGCCTACGACGACGTGCCGTCGCAGATCTGGCCGGTGGCGCGGCGCTCGCTGCGCGCGCACGTGGAACGCCTGCGCGAACTGGCCGCGCAAACCCGCCCATGCGCAAGATAAGCGCCGAACCCACGGGCGAGCGCCTGTCCAAGCGCGTGATGGCGCTGCGGCAATGCTCACGCAGCGAAGCCGAGCGCTATATCGCCGGTGGCTGGGTGCGCGTCAACGGCGTGGTGGTGGAAGACCCGCCGCACCGCGTCCACGACGAGGCCGTGACCATTGACCCCAAGGCCAGCCTGCTGAACCTGGGTGAAGCCACCTTTGTGCTGCACAAGCCGGAAGGAATGGAAGACGGCACGCGCGAGGTACCGCCCGCAGATGACCCGCGCCGCCTATTGCAGGCCGGGCAACGCAGCGCGCAGGACCGCCATGGCGAACGCCTGCTCAAGCGCCATCTGGCGGGTTTGCAGGTACCCGTCCCGCTGGAGTACGCAGCCAGCGGGCTGCTGGTGTTCACACAGGATTGGCGGGTTCTGCGCAAGCTCAGCGAGGACCTGGCGCAGATGGAGCATGAGTTCATCGTCGACGTGCAGGGCGAGGTCAGCCCCGATGCGCTGCTGCCGATCGCCCGCGCGCTCAAAGACCCGGCACGCGGCCTGCCCGCCGCCAAAGTCAGTGTGGGCAGCAGCACGCCCGCACGCAGCAAATTGCGCCTGGCGGTAAAGGGCGCGCACCTGGGCTTGGCGGAATACCTGTGCGCGCTGGTACCGCTGCGCATTCTCGGGCTGCGCCGCATTCGCCTCGGGCGGGTGGGCTTGGGCGAACTGCCACCCGGCCAGTGGCGCTTTTTGGGCGAAGGCGAACGCTTTTAACTGCCTTGCAGCGCGCGGCTTGCGGTCACAGACCGCAAGCCTGAAAAAGTGTGAAGCCCGCCGATAAGCCGGATTCTGTGCACGCGGGTTGCCCCGCGCGTGACCACCATTAATCTGGGCCTGCAGTCACCCGCAAGCTCGGTGCTACCTACCCGCCAACTCAGGGGGCCCCGTCAACGTTGGCCTACTTGGTATTGCTGCGCGTAGAGATTGCCCGTTTCACCCGCTGCGGGTTGCCCCGCAGCGACTCGTCTCTGTTGCTCTGATCCTCACCTTATGCCGCCCCCTTGCGGGCGCGGGTTTCAGTGGACAGCCGTTAGCTGCTACGCTGCCCTGTGCAGTCCGGACGTTCCTCCAGTGCTTTGTTTCCAAAATTGCACCAGCGGTGGTCTGGCAGGCTTCACCCGGCCATTATCAGGCCCCGCGCCGGCGTATAAGGTTATGCCGTTTACATGTGAAAACTGGCTGACAATGCGCGACACGCGCACTGCGCCGCCCCACTACCCCCCCAACAGGAGCACCCCATGAAAGCCGACACCATCCTCGCCACGATTGGCAACACACCGCACGTGCGCATCAACCGCCTGTTCGGAGCGGGTGCCAATGTATGGATCAAGTCCGAGCGCAGCAACCCCGGCGGCTCGATCAAGGACCGCATCGCGCTGGCCATGGTGGAAGACGCAGAGAAATCCGGTGCCCTCAAACCCGGCGCAACCATCATCGAGCCGACCTCGGGCAACACCGGCGTGGGCCTGGCGATGGTGGCCGCTGTCAAAGGCTACAAGCTGGTTTTGGTGATGCCGGACAGCATGTCCGTGGAGCGCCGCCGCCTGATGCTGGCCTACGGTGCCAGCTTCGACCTGACGCCGCGCGCCCTCGGTATGAAAGGCGCGATCGCCCGGGCGCAGGAGCTGGTCGCATCGACCCCCGGCGGCTGGATGCCACAGCAGTTTGAAAACCCCGCCAATATCGAGGTCCATACCCGCACCACCGCGCTGGAAATCCTGGCCGACTTCCCCGAGGGACTGGACGCCATCATCACCGGCGTAGGCACGGGCGGCCATATCACCGGGGTGGCCCAGGTGCTCAAGGCCCAATGGCCGGGTCTCAAGGTGTTTGCGGTGGAGCCCACGCAAAGCCCGGTGATCTCGGGGGGCGCACCCTCGCCGCACCCCATCCAGGGCATTGGCGCGGGCTTTATCCCCAAAAACCTGCACACCGCGCTGCTGGACGGCGTGATCCAGGTCGACGCTGAACCGGCACGCGAAATGGCGCGGCGCAGCGCGGCCGAGGAAGGCATTCTGGTGGGCATCTCCAGCGGTGCGACCCTGGCGGCAATTGCCCAAAAGCTGCCCGATCTGCCAGCGGGCGCAAAGGTGCTGGGCTTTAACTACGACACCGGCGAGCGCTATTTGTCGATCGAAGGTTTTCTGCCCACCGAATAAGGCGGGCGCGCTCAATCTAGAAGGAAGTTGTTCTGCACCTGCCCGCCCACGATGGCTGTGGGGGCGGTGTCGTCTTTCAGGTCCACGCCCGATAACTGACGGCTGCGGGCCTGCTCCAGCAGATAGGCCAGCTTGGCGGCTGCCGCTTCATAGGACAAGCCGGCCGGGCGCACATTGGAGATGCAGTTGCGCGCTGCGTCGGTCAGGCCCACACGCGGCATCCAGGTCAGGTACAGGCCCATGCTGTCGGGTGAACTCAAGCCGGGGCGCTCACCAATCAGCACCACCACAGCACGTGCGCCCAGCGCCTCGCCCACGGCATCACCCACCGCCACGCGGCCCTGCTCCACGATGCACAGCGGGGCTATGCGCCCGTGCGTAACAGCCAGTGTGTGGCGCAAGGCCGCCAAAAAAGGCGGCGCGTTTTGCTGCACGGCCAAGGCGGACAGACCATCGGCCACCACCAAAACCAAATCAAAAGGGCGCGGCAGGCCGCTGTGATCGGCTTCGCGCAGCGCCTGCAAACGGCTGCGCGAATCGGCATGTAAGAGGCGGCCCCAATCGGGCCGTTGCAGGTATTGCGCGCGGTTGGCGGCGGCGCTGTGCAAGCACAGTGGCGGCGGCGCACCGGGCAGCCAGGCCGCTGACAGCTGCTGCGCCAGCTGCTGCACATCCAGCGTCTGGTGCACGGCGTCGCGGGCCTGCGCATGCGCCTGCTGAAACTGCAAGTGCGCTTGCGTCGGAAGGCTCACCCCGGCGCGGCCCAGCGCAATGCGCGCGTCGGTAAAGCGGCGCAAAGCCACCCAGGGGTTGGCGACCACCGGATGCAGCGGGGCAATCGCTTCGATGTCCTGAATCGGCTGGTTCATCACTCAGCCCATTTTCAGTAAAGCACCCGCGAACGCGTCCGGCACATCGATGCCCAGGCGCAGGCCATCCGGGTGGTCCTGAAATATCTGCATGCGCTGCAACCAGGCTTCAAACTCGGGCGCTGGGCGCAAGCCCAGCACGCGGCGCACATACAGCGCATCGTGGAAAGACGTGGTCTGGTAATTGAGCATGATGTCATCCGAGCCCGGAATGCCCATCACAAAGTTACAGCCGGCCACGCCCAAGAGCGTGAGCAGCACGTCCATATCGTTTTGGTCGGCCTCAGCGTGGTTGGTGTAACAGACATCGCAGCCCATGGGCAGGCCGAGCAGCTTGCCGCAAAAATGGTCCTCCAGGCCGGCGCGGGTGATTTGTTTGGCGTCAAACAAATACTCAGGCCCGATAAAGCCGACCACCGTATTGATCAGCAGGGGTTTGAAGTGGCGTGCCACCGCGTAAGCGCGGGCCTCGCAGGTCTGCTGGTCCATCCCGTGGTGCGCGTTGGCCGAGAGTGCGCTGCCCTGGCCGGTTTCAAAGTACATCACGTTGTCGCCCACCGTCCCGCGCCCCAGCGACAGTGCCGCGCTGCGCGCCTCGGCCAGCAAAGCCAGGTTGATGCCAAAGCTGCTGTTGGTGGCCTCGGTACCGCCTATGGACTGGAACACCAGATCCACCGGGGCACCCAACTCCATCGCACGCAAGGTGTTGGTGACATGGGTCAGCACGCAGGATTGCGTGGGGATGTCGTAGCGGCTGATCACTGCGTCCAGCATGGTCACGATCTGCACCACCTGCGCCACGTTGTCGGTTGCAGGGTTGATGCCAATCACCGCGTCCCCACTGCCATACAAGAGGCCGTCGAGCATGCTGGCGGCGATGCCGGTGGCGTCGTCGGTTGGGTGGTTGGGCTGCAAGCGTGTGGCCATGCGCCCGGGCAGGCCGATGGTGTTGCGAAAAGCCGTGACCGCGCGGCATTTTTTAGCCACCAGAATCAAATCCTGGTTGCGCATGATCTTGCTCACCGCTGCGGCCATTTCGGGTGTGATGCCGGGGGCCACAGCGGCCAGCGTGGCACTGTCGGCCGCATCGCTCAAAAGCCAGTTGCGAAAGTCACCCACCGTCAAATGCCGCAGCGGCGCGAAGGCCGCAACATCATGCGTATCGACGATCAGCCGGGTGATTTCGTCGTCTTCGTAGGGAACCAGCGCATCGCGCAAAAAACGCGTCAGCGGTACTTCGGCCAGCGCCATCTGCGCCGCAACCCGCTCCTGCGCACTGCCCGCAGCCACCCCGGCGAGCAGGTCGCCTGATCGCAGGGGCGTGGCCCGCGCCATCAGGGTCTTCAGGTCAGAAAACTGGTAGGTCTGGCTGCCGACCATGTGGCGGAAAGCGGAGGAGCTCATGGCGCATCGGAGTTGTGGGAACGCCGAGCGTACGACAAGACGCCATAAAGCGCCAACTCGAACCCTACATCAGGGCCGCGTCCAGCACCTCAACCCAATGCCTTACCGGCGTGTCGGTGCCGCTTTGCAGATGGGTGATGCAGCCGATGTTGGCGCTGCAGATGCCTTGCGGCTTCATATCCGCCAGGTGGCCGAGTTTGCGGTCCCGCAATTGGTACGAAATTTCGGGCCGCAGCACGCTGTAGGTACCGGCCGAGCCGCAGCACAAATGCGCCTCGCAAGCAGCCACGCGGATGGCAAAACCCAGCGCGGCCATGTGCGTCTCGACCCCGCCTTTGAGCTGTTGCCCGTGCTGCAGCGTGCAGGGCGGATGGAAGGCTTGCAGCCCGGCAGCTTGCGCGGCTTCGGGGCGGATGGCGGTTTTCAGTGCGGGGAGCAGCGCGGGCAACAGTTCGCTCAGGTCGCGGGTCAGGGCGCTGATGCGCGCGGCCTTGACCGCGTAGCGCGGGTCATCTTGCAGGGCATGGCCGTAGTCTTTGACCATCACACCGCAGCCGGAGGCGTTCATGACAATAGCCTCGACCGCCGCGCTTTCCACCAACGGCCACCAGGCGTCGATGTTGGCGCGCATCTGCGCCTTGCCGCCGTCGTGGTCATTGAGGTGGAACTTGACTGCGCCGCAGCAAGCGGCCTGCGGGGCGACCACGGCCTGTATGCCGCAGACATCGAGCACGCGCGCCGTAGCGCTGTTGATGTTGGGGCCCATGGAAGGCTGCACGCAACCGGCGAGCATCAGCATCTTGCGCGCGTGGGTGCGGGTAGGCCACACACCGGCGTCTTGTCTGGCTGGCACCTTGGCCTGCAGCGCCTGCGGCAACAGCGGTCGCAGCGCTTGGCCCAGCTGCATGGCGGGGCCAAATAGCGGCGAGGGCAGGCCTTCTTTCAGCGCCCAGCGCATGGCCTTCTCGGCCGCCGGGCGCGGCACTTTCTCATCGACCAGTTTGCGGCCAATGTCAACCAGGTGCCCGTACTCCACGCCACTGGGGCAGGTGGATTCACAGTTGCGGCAGGTCAGGCAACGGTCCAGGTGGAGCTGGGTTTTGCGGGTGGGCTCTGCGCCTTCGAGCACCTGTTTGATGAGGTAAATCCGTCCTCGGGGCCCGTCCAGCTCGTCGCCCAGGAGTTGGTAGGTTGGGCAGGTGGCAGTGCAAAAACCGCAATGCACGCAGCTGCGCAGGATTTTTTCGGCGGCCAGGCCATCCGGGGTACCGGCGTATTCAGGGGCGAGGGTGGTTTGCATGCTGCTCAGGCGCTCATGCCCAGACGCCCGGTGGCGAACAGGCCATGGGGATCGAACTGGCGCTGTAATTCGGTTTGTATGCGGCGTTGCACCGGCGGCAAGGGGCTGAAAACGCCGACTGATTTGTCGGCCTCGCCCCCGGCGCCGCTGGTACGGAACAGGGTGGCATGCCCGCCAGCAGCGTGCGCGGCCTGGCGCATAAGCGCCGCAGCACTGGCCGGGGCCCACAGCCAGCGCTGCGCGCCCTGCCACTCCACCATCACCGGATAGGGCAGATCCAGCACCGGCGCAGTCTGCGGCAGACTCAGGCGCCACAGCGCGTGCTGCGGACTCGGAGGCCGGGTAAAAAACGGCAATGTCTGGTCGGCACAGGCTTGCCAATCTAACGCGGCCTGGGCCTTGTCCATCTGCTCGGCCATGCCGCCTGCGGCATGCAAATCATCCAACATGCGCGGAATAGCGGCCCGCAAGGCTGCTGCGGCACCACGCAAGCGCAGATAGAGGCTGTCTACTGCAGGGCTTGCGCTGTCGTCATGCACCCAGCAACTCGCGTTCAATGGCAGAGGCTGGGCACCCCAGCGGTGCAACAGCGCCAACGCGGCGGCCTGGCCCAGGCCGGTGCAGCGCAGGGTGGCCTCTGCAGGTGCCACCGGCAAGACCTTGAGCGAGACTTCGGTGATCACACCCAAAGTGCCCCAGGAGCCGCACAACAGACGGCTGAGGTCGTAGCCGGCCACGTTTTTGATCACCTGGCCACCAAAGGTCAGGTGTTCACCCAAACCATTGACCAGACGCGCGCCCAGAACGAAGTCGCGCACGGCACCCGCCGTGGCCCGGGCCGGGCCACTCAAACCGCTGGCGACCATGCCACCAACCGTTGTACCCGCACCGAAGTGCGGCGGCTCGAACGCGAAGTACTGCTGCGCGGCGGCGAGCGCTGCCTGTACGTCCGCCAAAGGGGTGCCCGCCAAGACGGTAACAACCAGTTCGCTGGGTTCGTAATTGATGATCCCGCTCAGGGCGCGGGTATCGAGCACCTCGCCTTGCAAATCAGCCCCGTGAAAATCCTTGCTGCCCGAACCACGCACGCGCAACACCGGTTTACGCGGCGCGGATGCGGCAACTCGGATGCGCTCAAGCAACGCGTCGATGGGGTCAAACAAGTCCATGCCGTGATGGTACGGCGTGTAAAGCGCATCACATTCTTGTCAGATGTGAATTTTTTGGCGATGTTCCGTTGGAAATCTTGGCTTTCCCTACCGCCCATAATGAACCGCATGCACGGGAAATTACCCACCATCCTGATTCTGGCTGCCGGGCGCAGCAGCCGGTTTCGCGCCGTGTCCGGCAAAGACAAATTGCAGGAAATGCTGCTCGGACGCAGGGTGCGCGACTGGGTGACGCAGGCCGCGCAGGACAGTGGCTTAGCTTGGCATGTGGTCGAAGCGGCACACACGGCGCACCTGGATCAGCCCGGTATGGGCGACAGCATTGCCTGCGGCGTAGCGGCTACGGAAGATGCGGCGGGCTGGCTGGTTCTACCTGCTGACCTGCCGCTGATACAGCCCACCAGCCTG
>CANFHZ010000065.1 GCA_947446885.1 Comamonadaceae bacterium | reverse complement strand
GCGGCGACGGCAGAGGTTCCTAGCGCCGCCAGATCCGCAGTTTGCAGCGCTGCCACCTGCACGGTGGTGAGCGCACGGGCCTGGCTGGTGTCCAGTGCTGCGGCCTGTGCGGTGGTCAGGGCCACGATCTGGCTGCTGCTCAGTGCCGCAATGCTGGTGGTGCTCAGCGCCGCTGTCTTGGTGGTCTCCAGCGCAGCGACGGTGTCGGTCAGTATGGCTCCCAGCTGCGCATTCTTGAGCACAGCCATATTGGACGTACTCATCGCAAGCCAGTTTGCAGCACTGAGGGAGCGGATCTGTGTGGTAGACAGTGCTTGCAGGCCCGATGTGCTGAGCGCCTCAATGCTGCTGCTGCTCAAGGCAGCCAGTTGATCGGTTCGCAAGGCCGCGATCTGGCGCGACAACATGCCACCGCTGAGGATGGCAGTGCCCAGGCTGGCGAGTTGCGCGGTGCTCAGAGCCTGGATCTGTCCGGTGGAAATGGCAAGAAACACGGACACATCCAGGCCGACCATTTGCTCCGTGCTGAGGCTTTGGATCACCTGTGTGCTAAGCGCCGCAAAACTGTTGGTCTGGATGGCATTCAGCTGGGCGGTAGTCAATGCGCTGGCGCCGTCGGTGGAAATGCCTAGGGCTTGTGCCGTGCCCAGCGCCGCCAATTGAAGAGTCTGTAGTCCGCTTACCAGCACCGTGGTCAGCGAGCCGATCACGGCGGTGCTGAGCGCCGCAAAATCGACGGTCTCTAATGCCCCGACTTGCACCGTGTCGAAGCTGGCGAATTGGCTGCTGCTGATGTTGCGAACCTGGCTGGACGTCAGCCCGGCGATTTGCCGGGTGGTCAAAGCAAGAAGCTGCGCAGTACCCACATACGGAATATTGCTGGTTGCCAGGGATGCCAGATCCGAGGTTTCCAGCGCGCTGATCTGGTTCGTCGTCAGTGCCGCTAGCCCGTCACTGCTGATGGCGGCCAGGTGCCGGCCGCTGAGCGCCACCATCTGCGTGGTGAGCAAAGACGCCAGTTGGTCTGTGCTCAGCGCGACGAACATCGCTGTGCCCAGGGTGGCTATCTGCGTCGTAGTCAGGGTCTGAATTTGACCACTTGTCAGGCTTGCGGTTTGCGTGCTGGAGAGGGCATTCAGCTGCCCGGTTTGCAGCGACTTCAGCTGCCGTGACGTGAGTGCTTGCAGTTCATCGGCTGTGAAGGCCAGTAACTGCGCCACGCCAAGACCTTGCAGTGCGCTTGTTGTGATCGCTACAAGGTCTGCCGTCTCCAACACGCTGATCTGCGTGGTCGTGAGCGCACTGATGGCCGTGCTGCTCAGCGCCGCAGCCTGTTGCGTGGTGAGTGCGGTAATCTGGTCGGCGAGCAATGCGGCCACGCTGTCGGTGCGCAGGGCCTGCACGGCTTTGCTGGAGAGTGCGGCGAAGTCCTCGGTCTCCAAGGCCATGATCTGGCTGTTGTTCAGCGCCTGCAACTGCGCCGTACTCAAGGCATTGGCCTGATCTGTACTCAGCGTGGCGATGCCGGAGGAGGACAGCATGCGCAGCCCTGCCGTGCTGAAGGCTTGGATCCGGTCGGTAGAAAGTGCTGCGACTTGCTGGGTTTGCAGTGCGGCAATGTGTGTGGTGGAGAGCGCCCGAATCTGGGCGGTGGAGAGGTTGGCAATTTGTACGGTGCTGAGTGCGTAGAACTGCGTGCTGGTCAGGGTTCGCAGCCCGGTGGTTCCCAGGGCCACGATCTGTTTGGTATTCAAAATCTTCACGCTGGCGTTACCCAAGGAGGCCAGGTCACTGGTCTGGAGCGCGGAAAACTGGTCTTCGGTGAGCGCCTGCACCCAGTTAGAGCTCAAGCTTGCGTACTGACGCGTTGTGAGCGCCACGATCTGCGCGGTCGATAAGGCGGCCACATTGAGCGTAGACAGCGCATTGACTTGCAGATCCGCCAGTGCAGCCACCTGCTTGTCGCTCAGCGATGCCAATTGGTCCGTGCTCAAATTCCGGATGTTGCTGGTGCTCAGCGCAGCAACCTTGCCGGTTTGCAGCGCAGCAAGCTGATCCGTGGTGACTGACAAAAATGCCGTGTTGCTCAAGCTGGCGATTTGGCTGGTGGTCAAGGCGGCGATCTGCTTGGTGCCCAGCGCCACCAGCTGGAGAGTCAGCAGGCTGCGCAGGTTGACGGTGCTGATCACGGCCACGTCGGCCACCTCAAAAGCCTCGATCTGGGACGTTTGCAGTGCTTGGAACAGGCTGGTACCCAGAGCGCCCACCTGCACGGTCGTGAGTGCAATGATCTGCGCGCTGCTCAGTGCTGCCAGGTTGGTGGTGCTCAGCACAGCCAATTGCCCTGTGCTCAGTAAGCTGACTTGTGTGCTGCTGAGCGCAATGGCCTGGTCGGTTGTGAGTGCGGCAATGGCGCTGGTTCGCAGCTGAACGATGTCGGATGTCTCCAGGGCCATGATGTGGCTGCTCGACAAGGCCGCCACGACTGCGCTGTTGAGCCGTGCGGCTTGCGTGGACGTGAAGGCGGCAACCTGCTCAGTACTCAGCGCACTGACCTGCAGGCTGCTCAGGGCATTCAGGCTGGCGGTACTGAGCAGCGCAAAGTCCTGCGTTTGGAGGCTGCTGATTTGCGCCGTGTCGAGCGCTTTCAAAGCGCTTGAACTCAGGTATGTTGCCTGGGCTGTGGTCAAGGCCACCAGCTGGTCGGTGGTCAGCGCCGCAAACTGGACTGTTTTCAGCGAAGCAATCTGTCTGGCAGTCAGCACCGCAAACTGGATTGTTTGCAGCGCAACCAGTTGTTGGGTGTCCAAGCCGGCGATTTGGAGAGTGGTCAATGCCGCAACATCCGTTGTTTCAAGGGCAGTGATTTGCTCCAAGGAGAGCGTATTCAGATTGCTGGTGCTGAGGCTGGCCACTTGGTCGGAGCGAAGCGCCATGATCTGGCTTGTGCCCAGAGCCAGCGCCTGATCCGTGCTGAGTGCACGGATCGCCGTATTGGCCAGTGCGGCGAGATTGGTAGTGCCCAGAGTCGCGATCTGGCTGGTGCCCAAAGCGCTCAGCTGCGTTGTTACCAGTGCGTAGGCCTGCGTGCTGCTCAGGTTGGCAATTTGGCTGGTGGTTAAGGCGGCGATCTGGTCCGTGCCCATGGAGCGCAAGGAGGTGGTCGTCAGCACCACCAGGTCACGCGTTTCCAGCGCGGCAATCTGCACCGTGCTCAAGGACTTGAGGCTTGCCGGTAACAGGTAGGCGAGTTGCAGCGTGCTCAGACCCGCGATCTGGGTCTCTGACAAGGCTGCAAGGCTGACGGTGTCCAGACCTGCTATTTGCAGCGTCGTCAGCGTAGCGATGTGTCCGGTTTCCAGCGCCGCCCATTGGCTTGTAGCCAGGGCATTGAGCTGGCGGGTGGAAAGGGCAGTGGTCTGTGTGGTTCCCAGGCTGCTGATTTGTGTGGTTCCAAGCGCCTGGATCTGGTCGGTTGTGAGGGCACTTGCAACCATGGTTCCCAGCGCACGCAAATTGCTGCTGGACAGGGCGGCGAGGTCGCTTGTTTCCAAAGCCTTGAGCTGCTCGGCCTTCAAGGCCACAGCCTGTAGTGCGCTCAATGCCAGAACCTGGCTGGTGCCAAGCGCCGCGATTTGCGCGGTCAGCAGGGACTGCAGCGCGGTGGTGCTCAGGGCGGCAAAGTCTGTTGTCTCCAGCGCGGCAAGCTGTTCCAGGTCCAGGCCCTGGATTTGGGCTGTCGTCAACGCCTTAACCTGCAAAGAGCTCAGTCCCGCGATCTGCTCGGTGCTCAGCGCATAGGTGGTGTTGGTCGCCAGCGCGGCCAGCGCGCGAACCGCCAGACCCGCCAGCTGCTGGGTGCTCAGACCGCTGATCTGGCTGGCGTCCAGTACGGCAGCTTGGTTCGTGGTCATGGCCATTACGGCGCGCGAACTCAGTGCGGCAATCTGCGCGGTGTTGAGGGCTTGCAAGACCGCCGTGCGCAGCGCGGCGAAGTCCCGCGTCTCCAGTGCGGCCAGCTGGGCGGTTCCCAGCGCCAATGCCTGCACGCTGGTCAGGGCAGACGCCTGGTTTGTCGTCAGGCCGATTACCTGCGCTGTCGTCATCGCTGCCACGCTGTCGGAGGCCAGCGCGGCCAGATCACTGGTCTCCAGAGCCGCGATCTGCAAAGTGCCCATGCTGCTCAGCTGCGCGCTGTTGAGTACGGCGCTCTGGTTGGTCGTCAGCGCCACGATTGCCGCCGTGCTCAGGGCCATCACTTGCAGGCTGGTCAGCGCCTGGACCGCCTGGGTCGAGAGCGCGGCGAAGTCGCGCGTCTCCAGGCCGGTGATTTGCAGGGTGGTCAATCCCTGTGCCTGGTCTGTAGTCAGCGCCGCCACCTGAGAGGTCTTGAGGCCGGCAATCTGCAGCGTACTCAGCGCAGCCAGCGCGGCGGTTGACAGCGATGCGATGTCCGCCGTTTCCAAAGCCACCAGCTGCAGCGTAGTCAGCGACAGCAGCTGGGCCGTGCCCAGCGCCGCAGCCTGCGCGGTGCTGATGCTGACCAGTTGCACGGTGCTCAGCGCAGCCAGCGCGGCGGTTGACAGCGATGCGATGTCCGCCGTCTCCAAAGCCACCAGCTGCAGCGTAGTCAGCGACAGCAGCTGGGCCGTGCCCAGCGCCGCAGCCTGCGCGGTGCTGATGCTGACCAATTGCACGGTGCTCAAGCTGACCAGACTGGCCGTGCCCAGCGCTTGCAAGGCCACTGTGCTCAGGGCTGCCAGGTCTTCGGTTTCCAGGCTTGCAAGCTGGATGGTCGTCAGCCCATTGAGCTGCGCGCTATCCAAAGCGGCCGCTTGGGCCGTGGTCAAAACCGGAATTTGGACCGTCGTCAGCGCCTGAATCAGGGACGAGCTCCACCCTGCCAGTTCGGAGGTCGTGATGGCAGCGACCTCCGTACTGGTCAAATCCACTACCTGGGTGGTCGTGGTGCTCGTCATGTCAAGGGCTCAGCGGCATTTTTTCCAACATTGGTATGACCAGGTGTGTCCGGGTGGCGGGTTGAGAATGCAGTTTCACGCCATCTATATCGGCTCGGGCGCGGATAACTTGAGCGCGCAGCCGTCCGCACGCCATTTTCCTGGGAAAGAGGGGTGCTTTTACGGCGGGTTACATCCGTTAACACCCGATTACGCTGGGGCCGAATTGCCCAGCCGGGCCTCTTTGGGGGCGACTCCGGCGGCGGCTGTGGCCCCGCCAGTCCCTCAGCGCAGCCAGCCCGGCTCTGGCAGTTCGTTGAAAACCCGGCGCAGGCCTTGGCTCCAATCGGTGCGCAGCTGGCGGAAATAGGCGTCGTCGGCGTCGATGCGGTGGCGCATGGCCACAGCGAACTGGTCACGCCGCACCAGTGCGAGGTCAATCGGCAGCCCCACACTCAAATTGCTCTTGATGGTCGAGTCAAACGAGACCAGGGCGCATTTGACCGCCTCGTACAGAGGCAGTGCGGGCTGCACCACGCGGTCCAGAATCGGCTTGCCGTATTTGCTCTCGCCGATCTGGAAAAAAGCGGTATCGGCCGTGGTTTCGATGAAATTGCCTTGCGGGTAGACCAGAAACAAGCGGGGTTCCTCTCCGCGCAGCTGGCCGCCCAGCAAAAACGTAGCCGAAAAATCGACGTCCGTCTGCCCCATGGACTCTTCCTGGGTGCGGTTGACCACCGCGCGCAGGTGTTTGCCCAGCAACTCCGCCACCGAAAACACCGAATCCATGGCGGTGAGCGGCGTGTCCGTGTGCTTGGCGTGGGCTTTGAGGCGGCTGACCACCTGCTGGGTGGTGGCGAGGTTGCCGCTGTTGAGCAGCACCAGCACGCCCTGGCCGGTCTGCTCGAAAACCGTCATTTTGCAAAAGCTCGACACATGGTCGAGCCCGGCATTGGTGCGCGAGTCCGAGGCGAACAGCATGCCCTCGTCCAGCGACATCGCTACGCAGTAGGTCATAGGAAAGCTATTGTTGCGACGAAAGCTGCGACTCTACCTGAGCGTAGCTGTGCATGGACTCGGTGCCACCGCCCGTGCGTACGCCGCGCACCGGGCAGGTGTCGGCGTAGTCCATGCCCTGGGCCAGGCGGATGTGCTCGGCCCCGGCACTGCGCGAGTTGCTCACATCAAAGCCGACCCAGCGCTCGCCCATCCAGACCTCGGCCCAGGCGTGGCTGGCCACATGGCCCTGGTCGTTGGAGAGGATATAGCCGCTCACATAACGCGCTGCCAGCCCCATGCTGCGGGCGCAAGCGAGAAACACATGGGTGTGGTCCTGGCAGACGCCACGGCCGGTGGCAAAGGCCTGCGCCGCCGTGTCGCCCACTTTGGTGTGGCCACTGGCATAGGGTATGCGGTCGATCAGCGCCAGCATCAGATCATGCAAGCCCATGAAGGGGCGGGTGCGCACCGTGTGGGCCAGCGGTGCGGCAAAGGCTTCCATGGCGGTGTCCATCAGCGTCAGGGCGGTGGGGCGCATAAAGACCTCCAGTGGCATCGGCCCAAGCGCTTCGCCCATATCGCCGTCGCGCACATCGACCACGCCCTGTGCGCAAATCAGAATGCTGTCATGCGGCTGGTCCAGCACCAGGGTGTGGCACAGGTTGCCAAAGCCGTCGGTCCAGGCCCGGGCTGGAGCGGGCAAATCCAAGTTCCAGTGGATGACGGTTTGGCGCGCATTGTTCGGCGGACTGATGCGCAGGGTTTGCACGCTGCGCCGGACCGGCTGTTCGTAGTGGTAGCTGGTCTCGTGGCGGACCCGGATGCTCATGTCAGGGTTTCCAGGTAGTCGGTGTGCACCGCATTGGCCAGCGCGATGGTGTCTTTCACAAAGGTTTCCAAATAGGTTTCCAAACCGCTGGCGTAGACCTCTTGCAGATTGCCGAACTGGAGTTTGGCCAGCAACTCCGCCGCGTGGCGGCGCGCCATACGGCCGGATTGCTGCGGCAGTCGGTCCAGGATCTGGCGCGAAATCTCGGTGCAGAACAGCAGCGAACGGGGGAAACCGGGGTTGAAGATCAGCAATTCGGCGACCCGGTCCGGGTTGATGGCGTCGCGGTAGGTATCGCGGTAGGCCTCCAAGGCGCTGACTGAACGGAGAACCGCGCCCAGGCGGTAGTAGTCGTCCACCAGGTCAGTGCCGCCTTCGCGCTTGACCCGGGTTTTGACCGACAGGATGCGCGCCGTGTTGTCGGCGCGCTCGATATGCGTACCCAGGCGGATGAAGTGGTAGGGCTGGTCGCGCTGTATGGTGGCAAATGTCACCCCCCGAAACAGGTGGGAGCGTTCTTTGACCCATTCAAAAAATGCCGTGTCCGCCGCCGGTTTGCGGCTGCGTGCGGCGTTTTGCCTTTGCATCAGGCCCATCCAGGTGTCGTTGATGCATTCCCACATCTCGGCGGTCATCGCGCCGCGCACCGCGCGGGCATTCTCCCGGCTGGTCTTGATGCAGTTGACGATAGAGGAGGGGTGGCTCTCATCCCAGGCCAGAAACTGCGCCACCTGGTCGGCGCGGGTGGCGCGGCCCGTGGCTTGGAAGGCAGCCACGGTATCGGTGATGACCAGCGGCTCCAGTGCTGCTTCTGCCGCTTCACGCGGGCCATTGTGCGATGACAGCAAGGCCAGTGACTGGCCCACGTCCAAAATCCGGGCCATGTTTTCGGCGCGCTCCAGGTAGCGCGACATCCAATACAACTGGGCGGCAACGCGTGAGAGCATCAGGCGGCCTCCGGTGCTTCGAGCACCCAGGTGTCTTTGGTGCCACCCCCTTGCGAGGAGTTGACCACCAGCGAGCCTTCGCGCAGCGCAACCCGGGTCAGCCCGCCGGGAACGATGGTGGTGGTCTTGCCGGAGAGCACAAAGGGCCGCAGGTCAATATGGCGGGGGGCCAGGCCCTGTTCCACAAAAGTCGGGCAGGCTGACAAACTCAGGGTGGGCTGGGCGATGTAGTTATCGGGTCGGGCCCGCACCCGCTCGGCGAATTCGGCAATTTCGGCCTGGGTGGAGGCCGGCCCGACCAGCATGCCGTAGCCACCCGCACCGTGGACTTCCTTGACAACCAGATCCCCCAGGTTGGCCAGCACGTAGCTGAGTTCTGCGGGTTTGCGGCATTGCCAGGTCTGCACGTTTTTGAGCAGCGGCTCCTCGCCCAGGTAAAACCGCACCATTTCGGGGACGTAGGGGTAGATCGATTTGTCGTCGGCCACGCCGGTGCCCAGGGCATTGGCAATCACCACATTGCCCATGCGGTACACGGCAGCGAGGCCCGGCACGCCGATCATGGAATCGGGCGCAAACGCCAGCGGATCCATATAGGCGTCGTCGATGCGGCGGTAAATCACGTCCACCCGCTGCGGGCCTTCGGTGGTTTGCATATAGACCAGGTCGCCGCGCACGAATAAATCGGAGCCTTCGACCAGCTCAATGCCCATTTGCTTGGCCAGAAAGGCGTGCTCGAAGTAGGCGCTGTTGAAGCGCCCAGGCGTGAGCAGCACGATGGTGGGTTGCTCGACCAGCGTCGCGCCCCGCAGGGTTTGCAGCAGCAAGGCCGGGTAATGCTCCACCGGGCGTACCGCATAGCGGTGGAACAGGTCGGGGAAAAGCCGCATCATCAAAATGCGGTTGCTCAGCATGTAGGAAACACCCGATGGCACCCGCAGGTTGTCTTCGAGCACATAGAAGTCACCGTCGGCGTGGCGGATGATGTCCACGCCCGTGATGTGCGCATAGGTCTGGTGCGGCAGGTCCAGGCCCATCATCAGCGGCATCAGCTGGGCGTTGGCCAAAACCTGATCTGCCGGTACCAGGCCGGACTTCAGAATTTTTTGCCCGTGGTACACGTCGTGCAAAAACATATTGATGGCTTTGACGCGCTGCACCAGGCCGCGCTCCAGAAAGGCCCATTCGCTGCTGTCGATGATGCGCGGCACCAGATCCGACGGGATCAGCCGCTCGGTACCGCCGTCCTCACCGCCCAGCGAAAAGGTGATCCCTGTGCGGCGAAAGATCAGGTCGGCCTCATTGCGCTTGGCCTTGACTGTCTCGCTGCTGATGCTCTTGAGCCACTCGTCCAGCGCCGCATAGTGCGGGCGGGGAGCGCCGTCTGCGGACAGCATTTCGTTGAAGATTCCAACCGTCACGATGGTGTAGACCTGTGTTGCACCAGCCGGGGTAGCTGGTTGTACAGAGGTTCAGCAATAAGTGCGCCAATGCTTTTGCACACAAATGGTGCGAAAGCAAGGGCCTTGTGCAGACTGTGCCAAGTCGGTGCGCTTTCAGTGCTCCCGGCGCAGGGCCGGGAACAAGATCACGTCGCGGATGCTGGGGCTGTCGGTGAGCAGCATCATGAGGCGGTCAATGCCGATGCCGCAGCCGCCTGTAGGGGGCATGCCGTATTCGAGCGCGCGCACAAAGTCGTGGTCGTAGAACATGGCTTCCAGATCGCCGCCGTCTTTTGCCGCCACCTGGGCATGAAAGCGTGCCGCCTGGTCTTCGGCATCGTTGAGTTCGCTGAATCCGTTGCCGAATTCACGCCCCGTGATGTAGAGCTCAAAGCGCTCGGTCACGTCCGGCTGGGTGTCGCTGGCACGGGCCAGCGGTGAAATTTCGACCGGGTGTTCGCAGATGAAGGTGGGTTGCCACAGTTTGTCTTCCACGGTTTCTTCAAAGTACAGCACCTGCAAGCCGGCCAGACTGCGTTTGGACAGGTGGTGTTTGGCTTCGGTCATACCCAGCTTGCGCAGTTCCAGCCGCAGCCAGTCAGCGTTTTCCACCTTATCGCCCGCCTCGGTGTATTTCAATATGGCCTCGATGATGGTCAGGCGTTCAAACGGCTTCTCCAGATCCACGGCTTTGCCGCCGTAGTTCAGCTGCAGGCTGCCGGTGGCTTGCAAGGCAGCGTCGCGCACCAGGTTCTCGGTGAAGGCCATCAGGTCGCGGTAGTTCCAGTACGCGGCGTAGAACTCCATCATGGTGAATTCGGGGTTGTGCCGCACCGAGATGCCTTCGTTGCGGAAATTGCGGTTGATCTCAAACACCCGCTCAAATCCACCCACGATCAGGCGCTTGAGGTAGAGCTCCGGCGCGATACGCAAAAACATCTGCTGGTCCAGCGCGTTGTGGTGCGTGGTGAAGGGCCGCGCGTTGGCACCTCCTGGAATCGGGTGCAGCATCGGTGTTTCCACCTCCAGAAAATCATGCGCGACCATGAAATTGCGCAGCGCGCTGACGGCCTTGCTGCGCGCCACAAAGCGGCGGCGGGCGCTCTCGTCGGTCATCAGGTCGATGTAGCGCTGGCGGTATTTGACCTCCTGGTCATGCACGCCGTGGAACTTGTCGGGCATGGGCCGCAGGCTTTTGGTCAGCAGGCGCAGGCTGCTGGCGTGGATGGAGAGTTCGCCGGTTTTGGTTTTGAAAACCCGGCCTTCCGCTGCGACGATGTCGCCCAGATCCCAGTGCTTGAAGTCTTCGTACAGCGCATCGCCGACTTCTTCGCCTTTGACGTAAATCTGGATGCGTCCGCCGCTCGGTCCGAACGAGGCGTCCTGCAGGGTGCAGAAGCTGGCTTTGCCCATGACCCGTTTGAGCATCATGCGTCCGGCCACTTTCACCGTTACGTCCAGGGCTACCAGCTCTGCCGCATCTTTGGCCTCATAGGCTTCGAACAAGGCAGCCGCCTGGATGTCGGGTTGGAAGTCGTTCGGGAACGCAACGTCCCCACCGGCGGCCTGGCGCGCACGAATCGCTTTGAGCTTGTCGCGCCGCTCCTGCATGAGTTGGTTTTCATCGGTAGGGACGACGCTGGAGCTGGGTTCGGACATAAGGTGTGCGGGATTAGGAATGGAGTTTGTCGCACCGGCAAAAGCGGCGCAGCCGACCATTTTAAGAGCCGGGATCGAGCCGCTATGATTCTTCGGCACCCCCGCGCACCACCGCCCGCCTCCGTAACTACCACCATGCTGTACCAAATTGTGTATTTGCTGCTTGACGTCACCGTCGGCCTGGTGGCGGGCATGTGCGTGTTGCGGGCCTACATGCAGTTCCAGCGCATCCCGATGTCGGTGCGCGCGGGCAACCCGGCTGGACCTTTTATTTTTGCGGTGAGTGACTGGATCGTGCTGCCGCTGCGCCGGGTTTTGCCGCGCACTGCCGCAATAGATCTGGCCAGTGTGTTGGCCGCGTTTCTGCTGGAGTTGGCGCAGTTCGCGGTGTTATGGCTGCTGCAAGGAGCCCAGGGCGACGGGCTGTCGGTGCCGGTGATGGCGTTTTTCGGCGTGCTGCGACTGGTCGTCTCCGGCCTGACCGGCCTGGTGCTTTTGTATGCGCTCCTGTCCTGGGTACACACCCATTCAGCGGCCACCGATTTGTTAGACCGTTTGGTGGCACCACCCTTGACGCCAATCCGTCGTCACCTACCGCTGGTGGGCGGGGTGGACTTGTCTCCGCTAGCCTTGCTGCTGATCTTGCAAGTCGTGAATATGGTGATGATCACGGTGCAGGCCCGGGTATTGGCCTGGGTGGCATAAAGCCCGCGCAGGCCGCGGCAACCGCAAGATCCGCCCCGGGCGCTTAGATCACCGCGTCAGCGGGCAGGCGCTGCAACATGGCCAGCGACTCGGCCACGGTTTTGCGCAGCTCGCGCCGGTCGCAAATCATGTCGACCGCACCTTTGGATTGCAAAAACTCCGAGCGTTGGAAGCCTTCAGGCAGCGTGACGCGTACGGTGGACTCGATTACCCGGGGCCCGGCAAAGCCAATCAGTGCCTTGGGTTCGGCAATCACCACATCGCCCAAAAACGCAAAGCCCGCTGATACGCCGCCCATGGTCGGGTCGGTCAGCACGCTGATGAATGGCAGGCCCTTTTTTGCCAAGCGGGTCAGCGCTGCATTGGTTTTGGCCATCTGCATCAGCGATAGCAAGCCTTCTTGCATGCGCGCGCCGCCGGTGGCAGTGAAGCACAGAAAGGGCACTTTTTGCTCCACTGCAGTTTCCACACCGCGGACAAAACGCTCGCCGACCACAGAGCCCATGCTGCCGCCCATGAACTCGAATTCAAAACAGGCCGCCACCAGGCCGATGCCCTGTACGCTGCCACCCATGACTACCAGTGCGTCGGTCTCGCCGGTGTTCTCCAGCGCTTCTTTCAGGCGCTCGGTGTATTTGCGGCTGTCTTTGAATTTCAGCGCATCGACCGGCAACACCTCCTGACCGATCTCGTAGCGGCCTTCACCATCCAGAAACACGTTGAGCCGGGCCCGCGCACCGATGCGGTGGTGGTGGCTGCAGGTGGGGCAGACGTTTTGGTTTTGTTCCAGATCGGTTTTGTAGAGCACGGTTTCGCAGCTGGGGCATTTAATCCACAGGCCCTCGGGCACGCTGCGGCGCTCGGTCGGGTCTGTGGGTTGGATTTTGGCGGGTAGCAGTTTTTCGATCCAGCTCATGCGGGGCTCCTCAAGCGTGTGAAGGGGTACGGCTGTCCAGCGCCTGGCGTATGCCGCCCAAAAACGTTTCCATAGTCTGGCAGACGCTGGCGCGGGGCTCATTTTCAACCAATTGGATGATGCGGCTGCCGATCACCACGGCGTCGGCCACCGCACCCAGGGTTTGGGCCGTCTGCGCGTCGCGAATGCCAAAGCCCACACCCACCGGGATGTCGATGTGTTGGCGGATGCGCGGCAGCATGGCCTCTACCGCTGCTGTATCCAGCGCGCCGGAGCCGGTGACCCCTTTGAGCGACACGTAGTACACGTAGCCGCTGGCCACCCGCGCCACCTGCGCCATGCGCGCGTCGGTGCTGGTGGGGGCGAGCAGAAAAATCAGATCCAGTCCGTGCGCACGCAAATCGGCGGCAAAAGCCACGCATTCCTCAGGCGGGTAATCGACGATGAGCACGCCATCCACACCGGCTGCCGCCGCGTCGCGCACAAAAGCGCTTGCAATGCCGGGCGCGCTGTGCTTCTGGTCGTAGCGTTCTACCGGGTTGGCGTAGCCCATGAGCACGATGGGCGTGTTCTGGTCTTGGGTACGGAAGGCGCGCACCATCTCCAGCACCTGCGGCATGCCGATACCAAAGGCCAGCGCGCGGTCGCCTGAGCGCTGGATCACCGGCCCGTCGGCGCTGGGATCGGAGAAGGGCACGCCCAACTCAATCACATCGGCTCCCCCGCGTACCATGGCGTGCATCAGTTCCGGCGTGATGTCGGCAAACGGAAAGCCCGCCGTGATGTAAGGAATCAACGCTGTGCGCCCTTGCGCCTTCAGCGCTGCCAGCGTGGATTGGATGCGGTGGGGCTGCTTCATGCTGCCACCCGCTCGGCGTGGAACTTCAACACGGCTTCGCCCGTTGCGCCGCCTTTGACCGACTGGCCCTGGCAGCTGGGGCGGCAGAAGAAGCCACCGTTGCTCAGATCGGCCACGGTGCCGATATCTTTATCGCCCCGGCCTGAGAGATTGACCAGAATCGACTGGTCCGGACGCATGGTGGCAGCGAGCTTCATGGCGTAGGACAAGGCGTGGCTGGATTCCAGCGCGGGGATGATGCCCTCGGTGCGGCACAGGTGGTGGAAGGCCGCCAGTGCTTCCGTGTCGGTGATGCCCACATATTCGGCGCGGCCGATGTCGTTCAAAAACGCGTGTTCCGGGCCGACACCCGGATAGTCCAGACCCGCGCTGATGCTGTGCGTCTCGGTCACCTGGCCGTTGTCGTCCTGCAAAACATAGGTGCGGTTGCCGTGGAGTACGCCGGGGCTGCCGCGTTGGATGGATGCAGAGTGTTTGCCGCTTTCCAGTCCTGCGCCCGCCGCTTCCACACCAATCAAGCGGGTGTTGGCGTAGGGGATGTAGGGGTAAAAAATGCCCATGGCGTTGCTGCCACCGCCCACGCAGGCGATCACGGCGTCGGGCTGCTCATGCGCGGCCTTCATCTGCGCCAGCATGGCGGGCATTTGTTCAATGCATTCCTGGCCGATCACGCTTTGAAAGTCGCGCACCATCATGGGGTAGGGGTGCGGGCCCGCCACCGTACCGATGATGTAAAAGGTGTTGTCCACATTGGCCACCCAGTCGCGCATGGCCTCATTGAGAGCGTCTTTGAGCGTCTTGCTGCCGGACTCGACCGGGACTACCGT
>CANFHZ010000064.1 GCA_947446885.1 Comamonadaceae bacterium | reverse complement strand
CAGGCCCGCGTAGCGGCCAAGCAGCAGCGTGATCGGCCCTTCGCGGGGGACGTCATGCGCTTGGAGAAAGATGGCGCTGGGTTCGGTGAGCTCATGCGAGGGCGGCAGGGCAAACCAGGTTTGAAATGCCAGCATCTTCGAGCCATTGAGTGCGCGCGCTTTGTGCCAAATGCCGCTGCCCGCCACGACCCACTCGATGCCGCCCTGCGCCACGGTGTCGACCTGCCCGGTGGAGGTGGTGTGTTCGATGTCGAAGGTCAGCGGAAAGGTCAGTGTGGCAATACCCGAGTGGGGATGAAAGCCGAAGGCCGGGCCGTTTCCTTCGGCCTCGACATAGTCGAGAAAAACAAAGGGCTTGAGCATCTGACCCATATCGCCAGGGCTCATCAGCCGGGTGATTGGGCCATGCCGTCGGCCGCCGGTGCGGGCACGGATGGGACGCAGGGGGTCGGGCATGGCGTTGCTTTTTGCTGCGTGTTACTTGATGCGAAAAGGTGGCATACCAAAGGGCATCAGGATGATTGCGATGACCCAAAGAATGGGGCCGCTGATAGTTGGGATGTTGGGTTCGATGACGCCCGAGGTGACCATGGCAAACAAGAAGGTCAAATCGGCAATGCCAATCACGATGACCGCAATGCAATACGCTGCCCAGGACGCCCGGTTCACAATAAGCCAGGAGACTATCAGTGCCAGTACGCCGTAGCCGCCCACGTCGATGCAAAAATTCAGCAGCAGTTGACCTTGCGCGAACGAGGTGGCCGCGTCGGTGGCATGGACATACGCCGCGTGGGGGACCCTGCTGCCGCCGATCACGATATTCCACAAACCGTTCGTGCCATTGGTGAGGTATTGGTGTATCCCTTCATAGCCCACCCACATATGCAGAATGCCCCAGAGCACCAGGATGGCCGCGCCAATTTTTGTCGTTACGCCGACGGCGGCTTGGGTAGAGGGGTTCAATGTGCTGTCGTTTGATAGAGTTGACATAGAAAGCTCCTTTTAGAAAAGAGGGCGATAAAAACTGTTGGCAAGTTTAAGGCGCCCAGAGGCCAGCGAGAGCCTCAAAATTGAGACACTAGGCCCCGGAATTTGGAACAAAAATGCATTTAGATGAACTGTCCGACTTCGTTTTGGTGGCCTCCCATGGCGGTTACGCGCAGGCAAGTCGCGCCAGCGGACGGTCTAAAGCGACCCTCTCCCGCAAGGTGCTGGCGCTGGAAGCGGGCTTGGGCGTGCGCTTGTTTGAGCGCGGCACCCGGTCGGTGCACCTGACGCCTGAGGGCGAGCTGCTGTTGCAGCGCACTGCAGGGCCGCTGGGTGAGATTGCCGAGGTGGCGAGCACCATGCGGGACGGTCATGCCCATCCCAAAGGCCGTTTGCGCATCAACGTGCCCTCGCTGTTCGGGCTGATGATGATGGGTCGGCTGGCAGCCCAATTCTCAGCCGCCTATCCTGATGTGAAGCTGGAGGTCAGTGTGGAGGACCGTGAAGTTGATCTGGCCAGCGAGGGCTATGACCTGGTGATCCGTGCCAACCCCCAAGCCGATTCGGAGCTGGTGGGTTTCTGCTTTCTCAGGGAAGAACTGCTGGTGGTTGCCGCGCCGTCCTTGGCGGATGAGCAGCCCGTGCCGGTCGTGGTCCGCAACTCTGCCAGAAACCCGGACACCTGGCACATCGCGGGATCACCTGGCCGCGACATTGCGACCCGACCGGTTCTGGAGTTGTCGGCCTTCACCATGATCCGCGATGCGGTGCTTACCGGAATCGGGGCCGCCAAGCTGCCCCGCATGCTGGTGGTGGAAAACCTGGCGGAAGGTCGCTTGGTCAGTTGGGGGCCCGTGGCGGGTAAGCCGACCGAGTTATGGGCGCTGCACACCTCGCGCCGTCTTGCGAGCGCGAAGGTGACAGCGTTCATGCAGTTTCTCAAAACGGCTTTTGCCGCTGCCTGATCACCACCGGCTCACGCGCTGTTGATACCGCCCCCGGGGCAGGCACATCCCGCGCAAACCGTCCTTCAGACCATCCGGCCGCGCCAGACCCTGCGGCCCGGCGCGGCGGCGTACTCTTAGCGCAGGTGGTGCACTGCGGCCTGGGCGTAGACCGGGGTGGGGATGCCTTCAAAACGCGCCTTGAGTTGCAGCGACAAAAACTGCGAGTAGTGGCGGCTTTGGTGCAGGTTGCCGCCGTGGATCCAGAGCTGGGGCTGGTTCGTCGGTTTCCACATATTGCGCAGCTCGCCTTCCCAGGGGCCGGGGTCTTTGGTGGTCGATGAGCCCAGGCCCCAGACTTTGCCCACGCGGTCAGCCACTTCTGGCGAGACGATATCGGCCAGGAACTGGTTCATGGAGCCGTAGCCCGTGGCATACACCAGCACGTCCGCTGGGAGCTCGGTGCCGTCGGACAGCGTCACCGATGTGGGGTTGACGCGTTCGATGTTGGTTCGGCTCTTGAGCTTGATGCTGCCGTTGGCCACCAGCTCGGATGCGCCCACGTCGATGTAATAGCCCGAGCCGCGGCGCAGGTATTTCATGAACAGGCCCGAGCCGTCGTCGCCGAAGTCCAGCATGAAACCGGCTTTCTCCAGGCGGCCGTACAGATCGGCGTCGCGCTTTTTCATCTCCTCGTAGACCGGGATGTGGAAGCCGTGCATGATTTTGTAGGGCACGCTGGCGAACACCAGATCCGCCTTGTGGTGGTCTATGCCGTTGTGCACCGCCTGTTCGCTGTACAGGCCGCCCAGCGCCAGGTCCATGAGGGAATCCGACGGCGCGATATGCGTGGAGCTGCGCTGCACCATGGTGACGTCCACATCGTGTTCCACCAATGCGGCACAGATGTCGTGGGCCGAGTTGTTGGAGCCCAGCACCACCACCTTCTTGCCCTTGTATTTTTCTGGCCCCGGGTGGCGGCTGGAATGGTGTTGTTCACCTTTGAAAGTGTCCGCGCCGGTGATCTTTGGAATATTGGCGTAGCCCGATACACCGAGCGCAAATACCAGCTGCTTGGGCCGCAAGGTGACAGGCTTGCCATCGCGCTCGACCTGTACTTCCCACTCGCCTGTGGCTTCATCGAAGTGCGCTTTTTTGGCCACGGTAGAGCCCCAGTAATTGAGCTCCATGATCTTGGTGTAACTCTCCAGCCAGTCGCCAATTTTGTCCTTGGGCGCGAACACCGGCCAGTCATTGGGGAAGGGCAGGTAGGGCAGGTGGTCGTACCAGACCGGGTCGTGCAGGCACAGGCTTTTGTAGCGGTTGCGCCAGGAGTCGCCGGGGCGGGCGTTTTTCTCCACGATGATGGTGGGTACGCCCAGGCGGCGCAACCGCGCGGCGAGCACGATGCCGCCCTGGCCGCCACCGATGATCAGAACATAGGGCTGCTCGGTGTAGCCAAGATTGGCGGCTTCTTCCTCGCGCAGTTCCTGCCAGCTTTTGCGGCCTTTGTGCACGCCGTGTTCGGCGCCTTTGATGCGGTGGGTGCCGGTTTTTTCTTCGTGGCCTTTGAGTTCGACCATGGTGGTCAGCAGCGTCCAGGCTTTGTCGCCATGGTCTGTGGCTTTGAGGCGCAGGTGGCCGCGCCCGCGTGAGACGCCGGTCTCAAACGTGAACCAGGCGTCGACTACGCCACCGGCGTCGCTGGCTTCGCCCTCAAGCACAAAGTGGCTTGCCGCCACGTCGGCGGCGCGGGACTTGACCATGGCCGCGATGGCCCCGCGTCCCTCTTGCGTGCACACATTCCAGGTGAAGGAGACGAGGTCGCGCCAGTAGCAGTCCTCGTCAAACAGCGCTGCGGTGCCATCGGCATCGTGCCGGCCAAGTGCCGCGCCAAAGCTGGATAACCAGGCGCTGGCGCGCTGGGAAGGGGTGGTCTGGGTCATGCAAAAAACTCCTCTGGGTTGCACCAGCCTCGACGTGGGCCGGCTGAAATCCCTGAAGCCGACCATGGCCACAGGGCTGTCCAGCGTGCAGGACGCTGGCAGAGGTGTCAAGTACGCATAAACCCGTACGCGCCGCGTGCGGGGGTGGCTCAGGGCCTTAAAGCCGCGTAGAGCGCAGCATGCCGCCGTAGATCTCCTGGTCGCCGACCACGCCGATAAAGCGCCCGTCTTCGCACAGCAGCAAGGGCCGCCCGGTGGCGTGGCGGATGTGGATGATTTTTTCCAGCAAGGTGTCGGGGCTGACGATGACCACGCTGCGGCCATCCAGGCCGGCGGCGACCACGTCCAGCGTGTCGGCGTAAGGGAGCAACTGGCCCGCACTGCCTTCAATGTCGATTTGTCCGGGCGCACCGGCTCCGTCTAGATGCAGTAAATGGTGCCCGGTCCAGTCAAGCTGTATGCGTCCGGCCTGCGTACCCAGCTCCGCCAGCGGCGTCATCAGTGAGCGCCCGCGCAGCACTTTGATGGGATTCATATGCGCCACAAAGTCGCGCACATAGTCATTGGCCGGATTGAGCACCACCTGCTCCGGTTCGCCGGACTGCACGATGCGCCCGCCGTCCATGATGGTGATGTGGTTGCCCAGTTTGATGGCTTCGTCCAGGTCGTGGCTGACGAAGACGATGGTCTTTTTCAACTGCTTTTGCAACTGCAGCAATTCCTGCTGCAGGTGTTCGCGGATCAGCGGATCCAGCGCCGAGAAGGGCTCGTCCATCAGCAGAATATCGGCGTCGGTGGCAAAAGCGCGGGCCAGGCCGACACGCTGCTGCATGCCGCCGGATAGCTGATGCGCGTACTTATGGCCCCAGGCCTGTAGGCCTACCAGCTCCAGTTTTTCGGCGACGATTCGGGCCCGTTGCGCAGCAGGCATGCCACTGAGTTCCAGGCCCAGCCCCACGTTTTCGCTAACCGTGCGCCAGGGCAGCAGCGCAAATTGCTGGAACACCATGGCCACGCGGCTGGTACGCAGGCGCCGCAGCGTGGTGGCGTCGCAGCGGGTCAGGTCCACGGTTTCGCCGCTGCGCTCGCGCACCAGTACCGAACCCCGGTTGGCCTGGTTCAGTCCGTTGAGGCAGCGTAGCAAAGTGGATTTACCCGAGCCCGACAAACCCATCAGCACCGAGATTTCGCCCTCAGAAACGCTCAGGTTGCAGTCGGCGGCACCCAATACCGCGCCGGTGGCATCCAAAATCTCCTGGCGGTTCTTGCCCGCGTCCAGCAGCTCCAGCGCCGCCGCAGGGTTTTTGCCAAAGACCACATCCACATGCCGGAACTCGGCCATGGGCGGCGCGTTGGAGCGCATATCAGGCATGGGGCTTGGACTTGCACAGCCGGTCGAGCACGATGGCCACGATGACGATGGCCAGCCCGGCTTCAAAGCCGTCGGCAATGTTCACCGAGTTGAGCGCGCGCACCACGGGTTTACCCAGGCCATCCGCGCCCACCAGTGCGGCGATCACCACCATGGACAGGCTGAGCATGATGCACTGCGTCACCCCGGCCATGATGCTGGGCAGGGCGTGCGGGATTTCGACTTTCCACAAAAGCTGCGAGCGCGTCGCGCCGAAGGCCTCGCCCGCCTCGATCAGCGGGCGCGGCACCGAGGCAATGCCCAGCGTGGTCAGGCGGATCGGCGCGGGCAGGGCGAAGATGACCGTGGAAATGAGCCCCGGCACTACGCCCAGACCAAACAGGATGAGGGTGGGAATCAGGTAGACGAAAGTCGGAATGGTTTGCATCAAATCCAGCATTGGCCGAAGCCCCGCTTCCAACCACGGCCGGTGCGCGGCCGCAATACCGATGGGCACGCCGACGAGCACGCAGCTTAGGGTGGCAAAGAGCACCATGGACAGCGTCTCCATGGTCTCCCCCCAGTAACCCATGTTGATGATGAGCAACAGCGCAGCACCGACAAACAGCGTGAGCCGCGCCGAGCGTTGCAGGTACCAGGCCAGCGCACAAATCAGGCCGACCATCAGCAGCGGATGCACCCACTGCAGCGCACCGGTGAATCCCAGCACCAGCGTGCCGAGCACGCCGGAAATCAGGTCGAACAGCCAGGGTGCGCCCTGGGTGATCTGGTCCACTACGCCGGAGATGGCCTCACCCAGGGGGATTTTGTTCCCGGTGAGCCACTCCAAGGCGGCGTCCAAGCCTCCCAGCATGGTTTTTATTTGAGAATCATCGCGGGGGTGACGTCTTTGCCCTCAAAGGTTTTGACGCCAGCCAGCCAGTTGCCCCAGGTCGATGCGTTGGCCTTGAGCCAGCTCTGCGCGGCGGCAGCGGGCTTCATTTTTTTGTCCAGGATGGAGGACATGATTTCGTTTTCCGCCTCCAGGCTGAACTTGGTGTTCTTCAGCAGCGCGCCCACGTTGGGGCATTCGGTGGAATAGCCTTTGCGGGTGTTGGTGTAGACGGTTGCGCCACCGTAGTTGGGGCCGAAGAAGTCGTCACCACCGCTGAGGTACACCATTTTGATTTTGGTATTCATGGGGTGCGGTGCCCAGCCCAAAAACACCACCCACTCCTGCTTGGGAACTGCCCGCATGACCTGCGAAACCATGCCGGCTTCGCTGGACTCGACCAGCTTGAAGCCGCCCAGGTCAAATGCCTTCTTTTTGATCATGTCCAGAATCAGGCGGTTACCGTCGTTGCCGGGCTCAATGCCGTAAATCTTTTTGTGGAATTTGTCGGCGTTCTTGGCGATGTCGGCAAAGGTTTTGACACCGGCGTCGGCCACATAGTCGGGCACTGCAAGGGTGTATTTCGCGCCTTCCAGGTTGGCGCCAATCGTTTCCACCGAGCCGTCGGCTGCGTAGGGCTTGATGTCGCCTTCCATGGAGGGCATCCAGTTGCCCAGGAACACGTCAATCTTTTTGTCTTTCATGCTGCGGTAGGTCACAGGGACCGACAACACCTGCGCGCTGGGTTTGTAGCCAATGCCTTTGAGAATCTCGGAAACCACTGCAGTCGTGGCGGTGATGTCGGTCCAGCCCACATCGGCAAAGCGCACCGCTTGGCAGGACGCGGGTTCGGCAGCCTGTGCGCTGCCGAGGGCACCAAGCGATAAGGTGGCAAGTGCGGCAGCACCAATCAGGGAATGGGACAAACTGGAAAAGCGTTGCATGGAGAGCTCCTGTATGACGCAAGGGTTTCAAAAAATGGGCGACGGCAAACTGTAACGCACAGGCCGTACGCAGGCGTATCAGCGCGGCTCTGTGGGGGCTTCAGACCCGGTGCCGTCGTGTTGCGCCTGGATTTCTTCCTGTACCGCGCGGATGCGCGCGCTGGCCATGGCTTTGTCGTGGGCCGGTGCGAATTGGCTGTAGCGGGACAGGATGGAGACCAACTGGCCGTAAATGCGCGGCGGCGCGGCAATGCATTCGCCGTGCTCAAGGTAGTCGGCTTCGCCGGTGAAGTTGCCTATCAGTCCGCCCGCCTCGGTTACCAGCAGCGACCCGGCGGCGATGTCCCAGGGTTTGAGACCGGATTCAAAAAACCCGTCTGTGCGTCCTGCCGCCACATAAGCCAGATCCAGCGCCGCAGCGCCTGGGCGGCGCAGGCCTGCCGTGCGGGGCATGATGTCGGCCAACATGGCCAGGTAGCGCGGAAAGTTGTCACCCTTGCGGAATGGGAAGCCAGTGGCCAGCAGGGTGCCGGTGAGATCGGTGCGTTTGGAGACGCGGATGCGCCGGTCATTCAGAAACGCACCGCGCCCCTTGGTGGCGGTGAACAAGTCGTTGCGCGTGGGGTCATAGACCACGGCCTGCTCGATCTTGCCGCGCACGGCCAGCCCGATGCTCACGCAGTAGCTGGGAAAGCCGTGGATGAAATTGGTGGTGCCGTCCAGCGGGTCGATGATCCAGACGTATTCGGAATCTTGGGCGCCGTGTTCGCCGCCGGACTCCTCGGCCATGATGCCGTGGCCGGGGTAGGCGGCCAGCAGCGTTTCAATAATCACCTGCTCGGCGGCCTGGTCGACCTCGGTGACAAAGTCATTCACCTGTTTTTGCGAGACCCGCACCGCCTCCACATCCAGCGCCGCGCGGTTGATGATGTTGCCGGCCAGGCGGGCCGCTTTGACGGCCACGTTGACCATGGGGTGCAGATTGGGTGACATAAAGGTGATGAAAGAACACGGTGGCGCACCCGGGCTATGCCGGGGCGATAAAAAGCCGCACGGGGCGGCGACAATGGCTTTGATTCTATTCTCCGCACCGTGCAGACCCGCTTCATCCTGATCAACACCAGCCACGCCGGCAATGTGGGTGCAGCTGCCCGTGCCATGAAGACCATGGGCTTTGACGACTTGGTGCTGGTCGCCCCGCGCTGGCCCAATGTGCTGCGCCGCGAGGAAACCATTCAACGCGCCAGCGGCGCACGCGATGTGCTGGAAAAGTGCCGCATTGTGGACACCCTGGACGATGCCTTGGACGGCGTAACCCACCTGTGCGCCACGGCCATGACGCCACGCGATTTCGGCCCACCCACGCGCAGCCCGCGCGACCACTTTGCACACATGCTGGGCCAGGTGCCGGGTCAAACGCCCGCCTTGCTACCGGACATCGCTTTTTTGTTCGGATCCGAGCGCTTTGGCATGCGCAACGAGGACGTGTACCGCTGCCATGTGGCGCTGAGCATTCCCAGCAACCCGCAATTCGGCTCGCTCAATATCGGTGCGGCCTTGCAGGTGATTGCCTATGAGTGGCGGCTGGCTTTGGGTGGTTTCGATGCGCCGCAGGCCTCGCCCACCAACTCGGTGCATGCAGCCGATGCCGCGCAAGTCGCGGGCATGCTGACCCATCTGGAAGAAAGCCTGGTGGCCCTGGAGTACCTGGACACTGCAGCACCCAAAAAGCTGATGCCGCGTCTGAATGCGCTGTTCAACCGCGCCACCGTCACGCAGGAGGAAGTCCATATCGTCCGTGGCATCGCCAAGGCGGTGTTGCAGCAGAGCGCGCGCCTGCGGGCGGCAACAACCCCGCCAGACGCGCCGGGTGACCCCAAGGGATAGACTCGGCTGCATGTTTTCCCGCATCCGTTCTGATATCCAGTGCATTCTGGACCGCGATCCGGCAGCCCGCAGCACCTGGGAGGTCATCACCTGCTACCCCGGCCTGCACGCCGTCGTTTTGCACCGGCCCGCGCATTGGTTCTGGACCCACGGCTTCAAATGGCTGGGGCGTTTTACCTCGCATATTGCGCGCTTTTTGACCGGCATCGAAATCCACCCCGGTGCCAAGATTGGTGAGCGGGTGTTTTTTGACCACGCCATGGGCACGGTAGTGGGTGAGACCGCCGAAATTGGTGATGGTTGCACGATTTACCAGGGCGTCACGCTGGGTGGCACCTCGCTCTACAAGGGTGCCAAGCGCCATCCGACCCTGGGCAAGGATGTGGTGGTCAGCGCCGGGGCGAAGGTGCTGGGCGGCTTCGAGGTCGGCGACGGCGCCAAGATCGGCAGCAACGCGGTGGTGATCAAACCCGTGCCCGCGGGGGCTACCGCCGTGGGCATTCCGGCGCGCATCATCCAAAGCAAAGCGGGCGAGAGCGCCGATGTGGCGGCCCAGCAACCCAAGTTCAGCGCCTACGGCATTACGCAGGAAGACGACCCCGTGAGCCAGGCACTGCGCGGCCTGATCGACAGTGCGTCCACCCAGGACAAACAGATTGCCCTGCTGTGGCAGGCGCTGGACCAGCTGTGCAAGCGCCAGCAACTGGCTTTGCCCGCAGACGCGGCCCGCAGTGAGTGCTTCGAGGCCGAGAAGCTGAACCAGATTGTGGGCAAATAGCACCGCAGCGCAACGCGCGTTTCAGCTGGTCGCGCGGATGGCGTTGGGCGGGCGGAAAGCCTTGCACACCGCCCCATCGGTTTCGATGTACGGCCCCCCGATCAGGTCGATGCAATAGGGCACAGCGGCAAATATCCCGGACACTTTCACGCTGCCGTCCGCGTTCTTCAGTCCTTCCAGGGTTTGGCCGATGGCCTTCGGTTGGCCGGGCAGATTCAAGATCAAGGCTTTGTCGCGCACCACTGCCACCTGGCGCGAGAGGATGGCTGTCGGCACAAACTGCAGGCTGATCTGGCGCATTTGCTCGCCAAAACCGGGCATCTCCTTGTGCGCCACCGCCAAGGTGGCCTCGGGTGTGACGTCGCGTAAGGCAGGGCCGGTTCCGCCAGTGGTCAGCACCAGGCAGCACCCGGCATCCACCAATTCAATCAAGGTCTGGCTGATTTGTGTCTGCTCGTCGGGAATCAGCCGCGCTTCCCAGTGGATGGGGTTGCGCAGCGCGCGGCCCAGCCAGTCTTTCAGGGCGGGCAGGCCTTTGTCCTCGTAGACGCCGCTGCTGGCGCGGTCACTGATGGAGACGATGCCGATTTTGACGGTTTCGTGCATGGCGGGTTCAGGCGTCAAAGCCGGGGTTGGTAGGAGGGGCCGCATCGGCCAGTGCTGCTCCATCGGGCTGGTTTTCGCCGGACAGTTCGGCATGCACCAACTGGAAGATCTCGCGGTAGGCGCGGCCATGGCGGGGTGCTGCGCCGCGCTTTTCGGGTAGCGCGTCTTTGCGCGCCTGGCGCACCAGTGCGCGCAGTTGCTGGCTGTCGGTACGGGGGCTCAGGTTGATCCACTGACCCAGCGCGTCGTCGTCGGCCAGCAATCGCGCTCGCCAATCTTCGGCAGCGTGCAGGGTTTGGGTTTGCAGGGCCGACGGTGTGTGTTGTTCGACCAGCGCTTGGCGGATGGCGGCATGTTGTTCTTCGGGTAGCAAGCGCATGAGCTTGCCGATGAACTGCATTTGACGGCGTTTGCCTTCGAAGTTGGTGATGCGTTTGGCCTCGGTGACAGCGTCGCTGAGTTTGTCGGGCAGACCTAAACGTTCAAACAGTTCGCTGCGCAGCGTCAGAAGGTCTTCGCCGAGCTTTTGGATTTCCAGGCTCTCGCGCTTGAGGTCAGTGCGCGTGGGTTCGTCCGTGCCTTTGAGTTCGCGCTTGTACTCCAGGTCCAGGGCGCTGCCTTCAGCCACGAAGTGGCCTTTCACGTAGTAGCCTTTTTTCAGTTTTCTGGACATAGCCAAGTATCATAGCCCTCGCTATGAAGAACACCCCACGCGCCGCCGCAGCGGCCCCCGCCGCCGTCTTGGACGCCGCAAAATCCCCGTCATCGATCCCGAAACGCCCGCGCGGCAGCGCCAAGCCGCTGCAAGGCTTTGCCTACAGCCGGGCTTTTTTTGAATCCCGCGTGGACGCCGCGCTCAAGGCTGCCCACAAACTGGGTGCCACCGATGCCGCAGCGGAGGTATCAGAGGCGTGTGGCCTCAGCGTATCGGTGCGCAATGGCGCTCTGGAAAACGTCGAGCGCAACCGCGACAAGGGCTTGAGCGTCACGGTCTACTGCGGCCACCGCCGGGGCAATGCCAGCACCTCGGATTTTTCGGATGCCGCCATCAAGCAAACCGTACGTGCCGCTTACGACATCGCGCGCTTCACAGCCGAAGACCCCTTCGCCAGCTTGCCGGACGAAGCGGATATCTGCCCCGAACCGGATCGCAGCCGGGACCTCGATCTTTTTTACCCCTGGGATTTGGACAGCGCAACCGCCACGCAGATTGCGCTGGAATGCGAAGCTGCTGCCCTGTCGGTCGACAAACGCATCACCAACAGCGAAGGCGGCGCGGTATCGGCGCAGCAATCGCATTTTTTCAGCGCCCATTCGCGTGGATTCCGTGGCGGATTTGCCAGTTCGCGCCATTCCATTTCGGTCTCACCCATCGCAGGCAAAGGCAGCAAGATGCAGCGTGATGGCTGGTACAGCTCGATGCGCCGCGCCGAAGATCTGGCCTCGCCGCAGGCGGTGGGCCGCTACGCCGCCGAGCGTGCGCTGTCGCGCCTGAACGCCCGCAAGATTCCCACCACGCAATGCCCGGTGCTGTTCGAGTCGCCACTGGCGGCAGGCTTGCTGGGTACGCTGGTCCAGGCACTGAGTGGTGGGGCGCTGTACCGCAAAAGCTCTTTTCTGCTCGATTCACTGGGCAAGCGGGTTTTACCTGCCCACATTGACGTGATGGAAGACCCCTTTGTGATCGGCGGCAAAGGCAGCTCGCCTTTTGATGACGAAGGCGTGCGGGTGCAGCCACGCCAGGTGATTGAGTCCGGGCGCGTGCAAGGTTACTTTTTGAGCAGCTACACCGCGCGCAAACTCGGCATGGCGACGACCGGTAACGCCGGCGGTTCGCACAACCTGGTCTTGCGCTCACGCCAGACCCGCGCAGGCGACGATCTGGAGGCGATGCTGCACAAACTTGGTACCGGTTTGTTCGTGACTGAGCTGATGGGGCAGGGCGTCAATTACGTTACCGGCGACTATTCGCGCGGTGCCAGCGGCTTTTGGGTCGAAGGCGGACGCATCGCGTTCCCGGTGCAGGAAATCACCATCGCCGGGAATATGAAAACCATGTTCAAAGGCATCAGCGCGGTGGGCGCAGATGTGTATGAATATGGCGCCAAATCGGTGGGCTCCATTCTCGTCAACCGGATGAAGGTCGCGGGCAGCTAGCTTGGTCCGCCCCGAACTGCTGGCCCTGGGTGCGGCTCTGTGCTGGGCTGTGGGCAGCCTGTTTTCGGCCCGTGCTGCGTCGCGCATGGGCACCATTGGCTTCAACCGCTGGCGGCTTGTTTTTGCGTGTTCCATCCTGTGGCTGGCCGTTGGTATCAGCGGGCGCTGGACCCCACTCGCCTGGTCCGATACCGGATTGCTTGCGCTGTCGGGTTTGATCGGCATTTGTGTTGGCGATACGGCCTTGTTTGCCTGCATGAACCGCTTGGGCCCGCGCCGCAGCGGCGTGCTGTTCGCCTGCCACGCCTTGTTTTCCGCGCTCTTGGCCTGGTGGTTTCTGGGCGAAACCCTCTGGGGCGCAGCGTTGGCGGGTAGCGTCTTGCTGGTCGGCGGCGTGATGGTGGCAGTGCTTTGGGGACGCCGGGACACCGAACACCATATTTGGGAAGCCACGCGGGGGCGTCTGCTGGTGGGGGTTGGCCTTGGCCTGACCGCCGCCTTGTGTCAGGCCCTGGCCACGCTGATGGTCAAGCCCTTGATGGCGGCCGGAGTCGATGCGCTGTCAGGATCGGCCGTGCGCCTGAGCGCTGCGCTGGTGCTGCATCTTGCCCTGCGGGCTCTGCGGTATGCGCCTGCGCAGTTGAACGCACCATTGCTCTGGGCCGACTTACGCAATACATTTTTCAGCGCGGCGATTGCCATGGGGCTGGGCATGACACTGATTTTGCAGGCCCTGCAACATGGGCCGGCCAATTTGGTGGGCATGTTCTCTTCGGTCTCGCCGGTGTTGCTGCTGCCCATGTTGTGGGTGGTGTACCGGGCCCGGCCAGCCACTGGCGCTTGGTGGGGCGCGGGTATGGCAGTCATTGGAACGACGCTGATCGTGTGGCGCTGATCCGCGCCTGCTTCTGTATATACCGGGAATCGTTCAGCCTGCCAACGCCGTCTTCACAGCGGCAGAGACCAAGCCCATCTCGGCTTTGCCGGCCAGCCGCGTTTTCACCACGCCCATGACTTTGCCCATGTCGCCCGGGCCGCTGGCGCCGAGCTCCGTCACGATGGCACGCACGGCCTGCGCAATGTCGTCTGCACCCATGCGTTGGGGCAGATAGCCTTCCAGCACCTTGATTTCGGCGCTTTCCTTATCCGCGAGATCCTGGCGCTGCGCTTGCAGGTAGGCGGCAACCGAATCTTTTCGCTGCTTGATCAGCTTGTCCACCAGCCCGACCACGGCTGCGTCGTCCAGGACGATGCGCTCGTCTACCTCGCGCTGCTTGCATGCAGCCAGCAGCAGCCGGATGGTGCCCAGGCGCTCGCTGTCTTTGGCGCGCATGGCGGCTTTCATGTCTTCGGTGATCTGGTCTTTGAGGGTCATGGGGTTGCTGGCTCCAAATGGGTAAGGGCATGAAAAAAGCCTGCCAAAGTTGACTTTGGCAGGCTTTGCATTTTTGAGAAAACGTTATTTAGAACATCTTCTTGGGCAATTGCATGCTGCGGATGCGCTTGTAATTGCGTTTCACAGCAGCTGCTTTCTTGCGCTTGCGAATGGCGGTGGGCTTTTCGTAAAACTCGCGGGCACGCAGATCGGTCAGCAAGCCCAGTTTTTCGATGGTGCGCTTGAAGCGGCGCAGGGCGACTTCAAACGGCTCATTTTCTTTCACACGGATCGTTGTCATTACGTCATATTGTCCAAAATGTGTCCACGCCAGTCGCTCAGAGAAGATCGGGCTCT
>CANFHZ010000063.1 GCA_947446885.1 Comamonadaceae bacterium | reverse complement strand
TTTGCACGCTGCACCCTCCCGGTTTTGCCGCGCCTGCAAATTGCTCCAGTTGGTCACCGGCGTGGTGTCAAAGGCGTATACCGCCTTGATCCGTCCGTCCAAATAGCCGGCCTGCTGCGCCATACCACCGCCCAGTGAATGGCCTGTTGCATACAGCTCCACGTCGGGATAGTTGTCCCGCAAGGCATTTACCACGGCAGTGACAGCCCTTTGCGCCAACAGATACTCATGCGGCTCAAGCCCCAACAAGTTACTGAAGTTGGTGCTCCAATCCGCCAGCTTCTCTGACCAACTGTAGTTTTCTGTACCCCGGAAAGCGAGCACGGCTTTGTCAACGGTTTCGCCGCCAATCCCGTCCTTGTTGCGCACATAGTGCACATAGGTTTCCATAAAGAAGCCCTCTTTATCCATACAGGGCGCTGCAATGGAGCGGTCCTTGTGAATCTCCTGATCCCAGCGCCGCCACCCGCTGGTTTTTTCTCCCTCGGAACCCGGCAAATCGTGCTCCTGCGGCATGCCCACGTCCAGCTGGAGTGGCCCGGTGTCCAAGTAGCTGCAGCCCTGCGCCTTGCGCACGCCCTCTTCCAAATCCTTGCGGTAAACCACCTTCGCAAAAAGCGCCATCAAGGCGAACTGCTTGGCTGCCTGCCGCGTCTCGGCAGTGCTGAGATGCTCTGGTGCAGGGGCGACAATTCCCTCGTTATTTTGAAGCTCCAGGCTTTCGCTACCCAACCAAGCGTCCAAAGTCACAAAGCTGCCGCAACCGCTGACGCATATTGCCAGTCCACACAACGCGCTGTCGCGCAGCGCCCGGCGCACATTCCAATCCCACATGATTTCCTCCCTTGTTTAAGAACACCACCCGGCTACACCATCACACCCTAAAAACCTTCATAACCTCATCCCCAAGGTGATTAATCACCTTCACCGCAAGCCGCCCTGAGCTGGGTTTGTCAAACGCTGCTGAGGTGCAAATTGATTACAGAAAATAGGCGCAACGCGCGAATCCAAGGGTTTCGATATGGCAGACTTTGTTGGAGTTCATTATTGCCATAAATAATCCATTTTTGATGCGGTGCTGACCCGAAAGTTGGGTGCTAAGCCTGTCGGCAAGTGCGAATTCCAAAGCGCACGCCACAATCCCGCCCCATGACCACCGACACCCTTCTCACCCTCAAACTGCCCGAGGGCTACAGCTTTGCCGACTTGAAATTGCGGCGCTATGCGGCGGACGCGATTGATTTGGATATGGACTTGTTCAAGCTGGTGTGCACGCTCAACGGCATGGACTTTGATCGGGTCTTGCAGAACCCGGGGCCGGTGGTGACGTCGGTTTTGACGGTTTGGTACAAGCGCCACTTGGCCGATGGCGGCGCGCCTGATGCGCTGATGGAGGACCTTCGGCTACAGGGGCCGCGCCTGAACTGAAAAGTATGCGAGCGTGCGCATATGCATTCAGCCAGCCTTTGTGGCGATTGCGGCTAATCGTCTTCCGCCGCCGCAATACCCGGGAACAGCACGTCCGTGTAGCCCAGCTGTGACAGGTCAGTCATGCGCATGGGGTAGAGCGTGCCCCAGAGGTGGTCGCATTCGTGCTGCACCACGCGGGCATGAAAACCCTGGACCGTACGGTCTATGGGGTCGCCGTACTGGTTGAAGCCGGTGTAGCGGATATGGCCGAAACGCGGCACCATGCCGCGCAGGCCGGGTACCGACAGGCACCCTTCCCAATCGCTTTCCATGGTGGTTTCCATGGGAATGATGACCGGGTTGATGAGCACCGTGTGCGGCACCACAGGGCGGTCCGGGTAGCGCGGGTTGGATGCGCCCGATCCGAAGATCACGACCTGCAAATCCACGCCAATTTGCGGTGCCGCCAGGCCCGCGCCGTTGGCTGCACGCATGGTGTCGATCAGGTCGCTGATCAGCAAATGCAGCGCATCGGTATCAAAGTCTGTGACCGGCTGCGCGTGGCGCAGCAGACGCTGGTCGCCCATTTTCAGAATCTCACGTACCGCCATCGAGCATCTCCCGTAAACGCGCCTCATCCATTACCGCCACGCCCAACTCCTGGGCCTTCTCCAGCTTGCTACCCGCTTCCGTTCCGGCCAGCACGAAACTGGTTTTCTTGCTCACCGAGCCGGCCACTTTGCCGCCAGCGTCCTCGATCAAAGCCTTGGCCGCGTCGCGCCCCAGCGTGGGCAGGGTTCCGGTGATCACAAAGGTCAGCCCGGCAAGCGGTTTGGGCGCGTCGCTGGCCGCCGCGATGGCAGGCCAATGGATGCCGCAGGCGCGCAGTTGCTGCACCGCCTCGCGGTTATGCGGCTGGTCAAAAAAAGTGCGGATGCTCAGCGCGACGGTGGGGCCTACGTCATTGACTTCCAGCAACTGTTCTTCTGTGGCGTCCATCAGTGCGTCGACATCGCCGAAATGCCGGGCCAGTTCTTTGGCCGTGGCCTCGCCGACGTGGCGAATACCCAGGCCGAATAAAAAGCGCGGCAGCGTGGTCGCTTTGGACTGCTCCAGCGCATCGACGATGTTGTGCGCGGACTTCTCCGCCATGCGGTCCAACGCGGCCAGCGTGGCAAAGCCCAGGCGGTACAGGTCTGGCAGGGTGCGGATCAAACCGCCATCGACCAGCTGATCTACCAGCTTCTCACCCAGGCCTTCGACCTCGACCGCGCGGCGCTGGGCGAAATGCAGAATCGCCTGCTTGCGCTGGGCGCTGCACACCAGGCCGCCGGTGCAGCGGTAGTCGGCCTCGCCCTCCTCGCGCACAGCGGCTGAACCGCAAACCGGGCAACTGCGCGGCATGGTGAAGACTTCGCCGCGCGGTGTGTCCGATCCCGCAGGCTGCGGTAAGACGGACACCACTTCGGGAATCACATCGCCCGCGCGGCGCACCAGCACGGTGTCGCCCACGCGCACGTCTTTGCGGCGCGCCTCGTCTTCGTTGTGCAGGGTGGCGTTGGTGACGGTGACACCGCCCACAAATACCGGCGCGAGTTTGGCCACCGGCGTGAGCTTGCCGGTGCGGCCCACTTGAACATCGATGGCCAGCACCTGCGTGCTCTGCTCTTGCGCGGGGTATTTGTGCGCCACCGCCCAGCGCGGCTCGCGGCTGACAAAGCCCAGGCGCTGCTGCAGCGCCAAGCTGTTGACTTTGTAGACTACGCCGTCAATCTCAAAGGGCAGCCTGTCACGCTGCGCGCCCGTGTCGGCATGGAACTGCACCAGCGCATCAGCCCCAGCAGCGACGCGTCTGTGCTGCGCAACCGGAAAGCCCCAGTCCTCCAGGGACTGCAGCATGGCTGCATGGCTGCTCCAATGCGGGCCACCCTGCACTTCGCCAAGGCCGTAGGCAAAAAAGCTCAAGGGCCGCTGCGCAGCGATAGCAGGGTCGAGTTGGCGCACCGCGCCGGCTGCGGCGTTGCGGGGATTGACAAAGGTTTTTTCGCCCTTTTCTCCCGCATCGATGCGGGCGCGCTGGCGTGCATTGAGCGCCTCAAAATCCGCCCGCCGCATATAGACCTCGCCACGCACTTCCAGCACCGGCGGCGCGTCCTGCAGCCGCAGCGGAATCTGGCCAATGGTGCGGATGTTGTGCGTCACGTCCTCGCCGTATTCGCCGTCACCCCGGGTCGCCGCCTGCACCAAAACGCCGCCCTCGTAGCGCAGGCTCATGGCCAAGCCGTCGAACTTCAGCTCGGCCAGGTATTCGACCGCTGCTGCCGTCTCAGGCAGTTCCAATTCCTTGCGGATGCGCGTATCGAAAGCCTGCGCGCCGCTGGGGCCGGTATCGGTTTCGGTGCGGATGCTGAGCATGGGCACGGTGTGGCGCACGGTGGCAAAGCCGTCCAGCACAGCGCCACCCACACGCTGGGTGGGGGAGTCGGGTGTGCGCAACTGCGGATGCGCGGCCTCCAGTGCTTGCAGCTCCTGAAAGAGCGCGTCGTAAGCAGCATCGCTGACCAGAGGCGCATCCAGCACGTAATAGTGGTGGCCGAGGCGGTGCAGCGTGGTGCGCAGTTCAGCCGCGCGGCGCGCAGCGGCAGAGTCCTCAAGCGCAGCCATAAGCCCAGGCGATGTCAGGCAAAAAGGCGGCGCGCTAAGGGCGAACCGGCGGCCAGGTCGCGCTCGTCGAGCACGCGGTACAGATCGACCAGCTCGCGCGCAATGCTTTCCATGGCCTTGGGGTTGAGCGGCTGGCCGCTGTCGTCCACCATGCCACCGTCCATCTCCTGGGCCAGGCTGGTGGCAATGCGGACCATGCGCTCAAAGGGCTGCAAAGCGGATTCGACGTGCGGAACATCCAGCGTGATCTTGAGGTCACGGATGGCGCTTTGGTCAGGATCCTCGGCCAGCGCAGCCTGCGGGTCAAAGGACAGCACCAACACCGGCGGTAAGCCCTCTTGCGGGTTGGGCAGGACCATGCGGCCCGGCAACTGACCGGCAACAAAACCCACGCGCGCGGCGTTCTGGTGCACATAGCCAGGACTCCAGGCGACCTGCTTGGCGCGCAGGTTCAGGCTGAGTTGGGCGTCGTACTGGCTGGCAAAAGCATCAAGCTCGCGGGCGCGCGCCACCTCGTCGACCATCTCGGGAAACTCGACCACGCCGTCAAGCTGATCCGCCAGTGCCTGGGTTTTGACCACGAAATCGGAAAACTCAATCTCACTGAGCGGCCCGGAGCGGTTCGCCATTTGCACTCCGGCTTGCAGGGCGATGTAGCGGCCTCGTGCTGTCGGCACTTCCCAGCTGCTGGTGGCGGGGTTGAAACCTTCCACCGCAAAAGGCTTGCTGCCGACCCGGCTGGTAGAGGGCATGGCAGCCAGCACCGCCGTGCCCGACCAGACGTTATCCGGCATTTCCGGTTCGATCGTGGCAATCACGTCGATCAGCGCATCCATAGCGGCTCGACGGGGTACCTCGGGAACCATGAATCGCGTGGCATCGTCAAACAGCGCGCCCAGCTCGGGGTCGCTGGGGCCGTCGTCGGCTGTGCCATCCGCACTGTCCGCAGCGCGGGAGCTGGCGGACTCGGCCGCGTACGTGTCCGGCTCGGGTTCGGCCTGGCGCGGCGCGCCACGGCGGGTCATCCACCAGCCGTGCATTTGTATGCCCAGCACCACGGCGACGCCAAGCGCCACCAAGCCCCAGTAAAAGTTGCTCATGGCCACTCCCACCGCGTCGCGCTCAGGCAATGCCTGCGAGTTGTACCGCCGAAGCCATGTCCACCACCACGATGCGTGAGACGCCCTGCTCCTGCATGGTCACACCGATCAATTGCTCGGCCATTTCCATGGCGATCTTGTTGTGGCTGATGAACAGGAACTGCGTGCCCTGGCTCATGCTGCGCACCAGTTTGCTGTAGCGCTCGGTGTTGGCGTCATCCAGCGGTGCGTCGACCTCGTCGAGCAAGCAAAACGGTGCCGGGTTGAGCTGGAATATGGCAAACACCAGCGCGATAGCGGTCAGCGCTTTTTCGCCGCCCGAAAGCAAGTGGATGGTCTGATTTTTCTTACCCGGCGGCTGGGCAACAACCTGTACACCGGCGTCCAGAATTTCGTCGCCCGTCATCACCAGCTGCGCGTTACCGCCACCAAATAACTCGGGGAACATGCGTCCAAAATGGCCGTTGACCTGCTCGAAGGTCGCCGCCAACAGCTGCCGGGTCTCACCGTCGATGGTGCGGATGGCGTCTTCCAGCGTGGCCATGGCTTCTTGCAAATCGGCGCTTTGTGCGTCCAAAAAGGTTTTACGCTCACCGGCCACGGCCAGTTCTTCGGGGGCAGCCAGATTCACCGCACCCATGGCGGCAATGGCCTGCTGCAAACGCTCGATTTCGGCCTGCAAGGCCGGTAGCCGTACGCTGCCGTCGGCCAGGTCGGCGGCCAGAGCATCCAGATCTGCTTGGGCCTCGGTCAGAAAACCATCAAACTGTTCATAGCCCAGGCGCGCGGCCTGTTCCTTGAGCTGAAAGTCGGTAATGCGCTGGCGCAGCGGCTCCAACTCGCGCTCCAGTTTCAGTCGGCGCTCGTCGCTGGCACGCAAGGTGGCGGTCAGGCCGTCGTAGCGGGTACGTTGCGCGGCCAGTCCCTGTTCACGCTCCAATTTCAAAGCCAGCGCGGCTTGCAGGCCGGCTGTAGCAGCCGCATCGTCGAGTTGCAGCAACTCGGCCTGCGCGGCCTCCAACTCCTGCTGCAAGGCGGCGCTTTGCTGCGCGGCGGTTTCCACCGCGCGGGCCAGCTCGGCCAGGCGCGCCTGCACGCTGCGCTGGGCAAATTGGGCCTCTTGCGCCTGCCGCTCCAGTGCACGGTGCTGGTCACGCCACTGCGCCAGTTGGCGTTGGGCGTCCAGCACCTGGTCATCCAGCTTGGCATGCGCCTCCTGCGCCTGCGCGAGTTGCTCGTCCAGGGATTCAAAACGGCTGTCAGCCTGGGCGCGCCGGGTGCGCAGCGCATCGAGCTGGGCCTGGACTTCACCCAGGTCGGCGTCAAGCTGGGTAGCCCGGCTGCGGGTTTGCTCGGCCAACTGCGCCGCGCGCAGGGACTCCATTTGCAGTGCATGGCTTTGGCTTTGGGCCAGGGCGGCCTGCTGGCGCAGGCGCTGCAAGGCATCGGATGCTTCGGCGTACCCGGTTTCCGCCTGCGCCAGAGCGCGGCGCGCCTCGGCCAAGGTCTCGGTTTGCGCCGCCACGCTGCGCTCCAAGTTGGCAATTTCCTGGGCCCGCGCCAGCAAACCAGCCTGCTCTGAATCGGGCGCATACAAACCCACGCTGTGCGCGGTGACCACATGGCCGCTGCGCAGGTAAAAGGCCTCGCCCGCTCCAAGCCGGCCGCGCTGGGCCAGCGCGTCTTCAAAACTCTCGGCGCTGTAGCAGCCCCGCAGCCAGTCGGCCAGCACCCGCCCCTGGGCTGGATGGTGCGACTGCACCTGCGCCAGCAGGGGTGGCAAATCGCCAGCCGCGGCTTCGGCAAGCGCCGGGTCGGGCGTAAAAAAAGTCAGCTTGGTCGGAGGCGGGTCCACCGCGAAAGCGGCCACCATGTCCAGGCGCGAGACTTCGAGCGCGCCCAGGCGCTCGCGCAAGGCGGCTTCCAAGGCGCTTTCCCAACCGGGCGCAACCTGCAGCCGGTTCCACAGCGCCTGCAAACCGTCCAGTCCGTGCTTGCGCAGCCAGGGGCGCAGCTTGCCCTCGGTGGTCACGCGCTCCTGCAAAGCCTTGAGCGCACCCAGGCGGGCCGCCACATCAGCCAAGGCGGACGACTCGGTATTCACCCGCTGCTGCTGGGCGCGGCGCCCGGCGTCCAGCGCAGGCAATGCCTCTTGTGATTGCACCAGTTGCTGTTGGGCGTTTTCATTGGCAGCGGCGGCTTGCGCTGCCTGCGTGGCCAAGGCCTGTAACTGCGCATCATCGGGCGCAGCCAGGGCCTGACGGTCTGCGCCCAAGCGCTCGGCGCGCCCCTGAAGCTGGCGCTCCTGGTCCTGCATGCTGCGCTGCTCGGCGGCCAAAACCTGGATTTCCTGCTGGACCAGTGCGACCGCGCCGCGCTGGGTGTCGGCTGCCGCCTGGGCGGTCTGCAGGGCCGCCTCCAAAAGCGGAAGCTGCGCGTCCAGCGCCGCTAGTTGCGCAGCCAGTATGCTGACCTGGCTTTCGCCACCTTCCAGCGATGCGCTGACCTGCACGCTATCGGTCTGTGCGTCCTCTCGGCGTTGGACCCACTGGCGAATTTGCTCGCCCAGGCTGCTGATGCGCTGGGCGCTGCGCTGGCGGCCATCGACCACAAAGCGGATTTCCGCCTCCAGCCGACCGACTTCGGTGCTGGCCTCGTAGAGCGCACCCTGGGCCTGGTTGACTTCGTCGCCAGCGGCGTAATGGCTTTGCCGCACCTGCTCCAGATCGGCCTCGGTCTGGCGCAAATCGGCCGTGCGGGATTCCAGCACGTTAGTCGTTTGTGCGGCCTCCGCCTGCACCCGGCTTTGTTCGGCAGCGGCCTCGGTGCGCTTCAAGAACCATTGCTGCTGTTGCTTGCGCGTGGCCTCTTTTTGTAGTGACTGGAACTGCACGGCGGCCTCGGCCTGTTTTTCCAGCTTGCTCAGGTTGGCGCTGAGTTCGCGCAGGATGTCTTCGACCCGGGTGAGGTTCTCGCGGGTATCGGCAATGCGGTTCTCGGTTTCGCGGCGGCGCTCTTTGTATTTGGAGACCCCGGCGGCTTCCTCCAGGAACAGGCGCAGTTCTTCGGGGCGCGATTCAATGATGCGGCTGATGGTGCCCTGGCCAATGATGGCGTAGGCGCGTGGCCCCAGGCCGGTGCCCAAAAACACATCCTGCACATCACGCCGGCGCACCGACTGGTTGTTGATGAAATAGCTGGATGTCCCATCACGGGTCAGCACGCGGCGTACCGCGATCTCGGCAAACTGGCCCCATTGGCCGCCAATGCGGTGGTCGGAGTTGTCAAACACCAGCTCCACACTAGCGCGGCTGGCGGCTTTGCGCTGGGTGGTGCCATTGAAGATCACATCCTGCATGGACTCGCCGCGCAGCTCGCTGGCGCGGCTCTCGCCCAGCACCCAGCGCACCGCGTCCATGATGTTGGACTTGCCGCAGCCATTGGGTCCAACCACCCCGACCAATTTCCCCGGCAGCAGCAATTGCGTCGGCTCGGCAAAGGACTTGAAGCCCGAAAGCTTGATGGATTGGAGGCGCACGGCGGGGCTGGTTTTCCGGAACGAGGGACTTGGACTTATGGGCTGGCAGGGCGCGCGAGCGCAGCCTCACACCGCTTTTTCGATGATAACCCGCACTTCTTCACGCAAAAACAGCAGATTGGCGCGCAGTCCGGGCCAGTGCGCGCAGGCAGCGGCTGCGTCCCCCGCCTTGCTCTGGGTCTCCAGCGCCACGATCTGCCCGGCCAGCTCGGCGGAGCAAAACATGGGCAGCACGCCTTTGAGCCCGTGCAAAACCGCGCAGGCGGTCGGCAACTGCTGGGTCTCAAATGCGGCGTCGAGCCGCAGCACATCGTCATCCAGGGTTTGCAAGAGCACGGGCAGCAGCGCGTCCACCACATCGGCGTCGCCCACCGCGTCCAGCGCCTGCGCGTAGCGCATGAACGGCGCCAGGGGTGTCTGAATATGGAGAGATGTGGGGGGTGGGGCGGTGCTCATAGGGAAATGCTAGCGGACAAAGGCAATACGCGCAGCAAGACGGTGATAATGCCCGCCCATGAATCCGCACCTCAACCGCCTGCAGGCCTATCCTTTTGAGCGCCTGCGCCGGCTGTTTGCCGGTATTCAGCCCAAGCCCGCCTTCACGCCCATCAGCCTGGGCATTGGTGAACCGCGCCACCCCACGCCACTTTTGATCAAAAAAGCCTATTGCGATGCCGTGATGGGCAGCGGCCTGTCGGCCTACCCGGCCACCGCCGGTGAGCTGGCGCTGCGCCAGGCCATGGCGCGCTGGATGCAGCGGCGTTACGGGCTGGAGGTCAGCGCGGCCACGCAGATATTGCCGGTCAATGGCTCGCGGGAGGCGCTGTTTGCTTTTGCCCAAACCGTGTTGCAGCCCCGCGCCGATGGACAGGCGCCCGTGGTGGTCTGCCCCAATCCCTTCTACCAAATTTACGAAGGCGCATCGCTGTTGGGCGGTGCGGAGTTGTATTTCGTGAACAGCGACCCGGCGCGCAACTTTGCGCAGGACTGGGACAGCGTCCCCGAGCATGTGTGGGCGCGCTGCCAGCTTTTGTTTGTGTGCAGCCCGGGCAACCCAGCGGGCGCGGTCATGCCGCTGGCCGAGTGGAAGAAATTATTTGATTTGAGTGAGCGCTTCGGCTTTGTGATCGCCTCGGACGAGTGCTACAGCGAAATTTACTTTCGCGATGAGCCCCCCTTGGGTGGTTTGCAGGCCGCGGCCCTGTGCGGACGCACGGGCTTTAAAAACCTGCTGGGCTTTACCAGCCTGTCCAAACGCAGCAACGTGCCGGGCATGCGCAGCGGTTTTTGTGCGGGTGACGCCGACTGGATTGCGCGCTTTTTGCTCTACCGCACGTACCACGGCAGCGCCATGAGCCCGGTGGTGCAAAGCGCCAGTATCGCGGCCTGGGACGACGAGGCGCATGTGGTGGAAAACCGCGCGCTCTACCGGCAAAAGTTCGCCCAGGTCACGCCACTGCTGGCCACTGTGCTGGATGTCGCTTTGCCCGACGCCGGCTTTTATTTGTGGGCCGCCGTACCCGGAAGCGACGAAGCCTTTGCACGCGATCTGTACGCAGCCTGCCACGTGACCGTGCTGCCGGGCAGCTACCTGGCGCGCAGCGCGCACGGTATCAATCCCGGTGCCGGGCGCGTGCGCATGGCGCTGGTGGCCGATACCGCCGAATGCCTGGAGGCCGCGCATCGCATCGTCCAATTCATGCATGCGCGCACCACCGCGCAGCCAACTCCATCCTCTTTGCCAACCATTGCCTAGAAAGGCCGCCTTCCATGACCCAGCAACTCCAACAGATTCTTGATGCCGCGTGGGAAAACCGCGCCAACATCTCGGCCACCTCCGCCAGCGCCGAAGTGCGCGATGCCGTCAACCACGTCATCAGCCAGCTCAACAACGGCAGCCTGCGCGTGGCGACCCGCCAGGGTGTGGGGCAATGGACCACGCACCAGTGGATCAAAAAAGCCGTGCTGCTGAGCTTCCGCCTGAACGACAACGTGGTGATGAAGGCCGGTGATCTGGGTTTTTACGACAAGGTGCAAACCAAGTTCTCGCACCTCGATGAGGCGCAGATGAAAGCCGCTGGCGTGCGCGTGGTGCCGCCAGCCGTGGCGCGCCGGGGCAGCTACATCGGCAAGGGCGCGATCCTCATGCCCTCCTACGTCAATATCGGCGCGTATGTGGATGAGGGCACCATGGTGGACACCTGGGCCACCGTCGGTTCCTGCGCGCAAATCGGCAAGAACGTGCACCTGAGTGGCGGTGTCGGTATCGGCGGTGTTCTGGAGCCCATGCAGGCGGGCCCGACCATCATCGAAGACAACTGCTTCGTGGGCGCGCGCTCCGAGGTGGTTGAGGGCGTGATCGTGGAAGAAAACTCGGTGATTTCCATGGGCGTGTACATCGGCCAAAGCACCAAGATTTATGACCGCGCCACGGGCGAAGTGACGTATGGCCGCATTCCTGCAGGTTCCGTTGTGGTGTCCGGCAATCTGCCCAGCGCCGACGGCAAGTACAGCCTGTATTGCGCGGTGATCGTCAAGCGTGTGGACGCACAAACCCGTGCCAAGACCTCGCTGAACGACTTGCTGCGCGACTGACACCCACGCATTTATGACCGCCACCCTCGCGCTCACCGAGCAACTCATCGCCCTGCCCTCGGTCACGCCGCAGGATGGCAACTGCCAGTCTGTGATTGCGCAGCGCCTGGCCCCGCTGGGCTTTGTCTGCGAAACCATAGAGAGCGGGCCGGAAACCTTCCGTGTCACCAATCTGTGGGCCAAGCGCATGGGCGCACCGGGTAGCAAAACCCTGGTGCTGGCCGGCCACACCGATGTGGTGCCCACCGGCCCGCTGACCGAATGGGGCAGCCCGCCTTTTGTGCCCAGCCGCCGCGACGGCAAGCTCTACGGGCGCGGTGCCAGCGATATGAAAACCTCGCTGGCGGCCTTTGTGGTTTCCATCGAAGAATTTCTGGCCGCGAACCCCGACCCGGCCCTGAACATTGCCCTGCTGCTGACCAGCGACGAAGAAGGCCCGGCGCACGATGGCACCGTAGTCGTCTGCAAAGCCTTGCAGGCGCGCGGCGAGGTGCTGGACTATGTGCTGGTGGGCGAGCCGACCTCGGTCACGCGCACCGGTGACATGATCAAAAACGGGCGGCGCGGCACCATGAGCGGACGGCTGACGGTCAAAGGCGTGCAAGGCCATATTGCCTACCCGCATCTGGCCAAAAACCCCATCCATTTGCTGGCACCGGCGCTCACCGAACTGGTGGGCATGGTCTGGGATACGGGCAACGCCTATTTCCCGGCTACGACCTGGCAGGTCAGCAATATCCACGGCGGTACCGGTGCCAGCAACGTGATTCCGGGGCAGGTGGTGGTGGACTTCAACTTCCGCTTTTGCACCGAGTCCACGCCCGAGCAGTTACAGCAGCGCCTGAGCGCGGTGCTGCACAAGCACCAGCTCGATTACGACCTGGCCTGGACGATTGGCGGCCTGCCCTTTTTGACCGAACCCGGCCCGCTGGTGGACGCGGTGCGCGCCGCCATCCACGATGTGACCGGCATAGCCACCGAACTCTCGACCACCGGCGGCACCAGCGACGGGCGCTTTCTGGCGCAAATCTGTTCGCAGGTGGTGGAGCTGGGGCCACCCAACGCCAGCATCCACAAGATCGATGAGCACATCCGCCTCGAAGACATCGAGCCAGTCAAAAACATTTACCGCAGGGTCCTCGACAAACTTGCCAAGCTGGCATGAGCCTGGCGGACCTGGTGGCGCGCTGCGCCGCGCTGCTGGAAGAAGCCGGGGTGGCTTTCGGCCACGGCACCGCCAACGCTTTTGATGAAGCCGCCTGGCTGGTCTTGTGGCGGCTGGGTCTGCCACTCGATACCGACATCGATGCAACTGCTGCGGCGCAGCCAGACGCGCAGGGGGTAGGCGCTGTCCTGGCGCTGATCGAGGAGCGCATCCGCACCCGCAAACCGGCGGCCTACCTCACCCGGCAGGCCTGGCTGCAGGGCTGGAGTTTTTATGTGGATGAGCGGGTCATCATCCCGCGCTCACTGATTGCCGAGGTGCTGGTCGACGGGTCGCTGGACTACTTCGTGGGCGATGCGCCTGCCCGTGTGCTGGACATCTGCACCGGCAACGGCAGCCTGGCCATCATTGCCGCGCATGTCTACCCTGGCGCGCAGGTGTTGGCCTCGGACATCTCGGCGGATGCGCTGGCAGTGGCGCAGATCAACGTCACGCAGCACGCACTGGCAGCACGGGTGCAACTGGTGGAATCGGATGGTCTGGCTGCGGCGACGCTGCATGCGGGCGCGCTTTTTGACCTGGTCTTGTGTAACCCGCCCTATGTGAATGCACAGAGCATGGCTGCGCTGCCACCCGAATTTGTGGCCGAACCGGCGCTGGCGCTGGACGGCAACGTACGCGGTGGCAGCGATGGCATGGACTTTGTCCGCACGCTGCTGCCGCAACTGGCCACACGCATGACCGACAATGCCGCCCTGGTGCTGGAGCTCGGACACGAGCGCGGCCACTTTGAAGCCGCCTTTCCCACCCTGCCCTGCCTGTGGCTGTCCACCAGCGCGGGCGAGGACCAGGTGGTGCTGATCCAGCGCGCCGCGCTGGCCTCTTTATCCGGCCCTTTGCAGGGCGAGCTACCGCCAACATGATTACTCTCAAAAACGTGACCTTGCGCCGCAGCGCCAAGGTCTTGCTCGATGGCGCGACCGTGACCATCAACCCCGGCGAAAAAGTCGGTCTGGTCGGGCGCAACGGCGCCGGTAAATCCTCGCTGTTTGCTTTGCTGAATGGCGGCCTGCACGAGGACGCGGGCGAGTACTACATCCCCACCCAATGGCGCATGGGCCAGGTAGCGCAGGACATGCCCGAGACGGATCAAAGCGCAACGGACTTTGTGATCGAGGGCGACACGGTCTTGCTGGATGCGCGCGCCGAAGTCGCCGCCGCCGAGGCCAGCGACGACGGTGACCGCATGGGCCACGCCTATATGGCGCTGCACGACGCGGGCGAGCACGACGCCCCCGCGCGGGCCCAGGCCTTGATTCTGGGCTTGGGCTTCAAGACCGCCGAACTCGATAACCCGGTGAACAGTTTCTCGGGCGGCTGGCGCATGCGTTTGCAACTGGCGCGCGCGCTGATGTGTCCCTCCGATTTGCTCTTACTCGACGAACCAACCAACCATCTGGACTTGGACGCGCTCGTGTGGCTGGAGGCCTGGCTGCAACGTTATGAAGGCACCATGGTCGTGATCAGCCATGACCGCGAATTTCTGGACGCGGTGACCAACGTCACGCTGCACATCGATGCGGGCAAGCTGGTGCGTTACGGCGGTAACTACAGCAAGTTTGAGGACATGCGCGCCGAGCAAATGGAGCTGCAACAAAATGCCTATTCCAAGCAGCAGGACAAGATCGCGCATTTGCAAAAATTCATCGCCCGCTTCAAAGCCAAAGCCAGCAAGGCCAAGCAGGCACAAAGCCGGGTCAAGGCACTGGACCGCATGGAGAAAATTGCGCCGCTCATGGCGGACGCCGACTTCACCTTTGAATTCAAAGAACCGGCCAACCTGCCCAACCCCATGCTGGCCATGCAAGGCGTGAGCTTTGGCTACCCCGC
>CANFHZ010000062.1 GCA_947446885.1 Comamonadaceae bacterium | reverse complement strand
CGGCGCTCGGAATTAACGGCGTGGAAGAGGTCCTGCAATGCCGTGTTGTATTTGGACAGTTTAAGAATCCGCAGCAAACGCAGGACGCGCAGGATCCGCAAGTCTAAGGTGGGGAAAAACATGTGCAGGTAATGCGGCATGGTCGCAAAAAAATCAACCAGCCCAAAAGCGCTAAACATATATTGTCGGCGGCCTTTCCAAGCGCCGCCCTCACCAGCGGCATATTTGGCGCCCAGCGACCAGACCCGCAACACATATTCGACCGTGAAAAACATCACGCTCCAGAACTCCAACTCATGGAAAAAGTCACGGTACTCCGCGTGAATGGCAGGCACCGAGTCCAGGATCACCGCCGAGCAGTTCATCAAGACGACCACGGTAATGAGCAATTCCACATAGTGACTGCTTTTGTGCTCCGGGGATCCGTCAAGGATCTCCATCAAGGTTTTTTTCGCGGAATGGATGTCCATGGAAACAGCCTGCAGCAGCAGGTGCTGCAGGGTATGTCAAAAAGGTGGTTATATACGCTAGAGAATAGGTGGGTAAATGGCGGCAGGCGCATTAGCCCCTGATTTTGTTCCACAACTCTAGCTCGTCAGCGCTCAGTCGGCCGTTAGCTGCTCGCAGCCGCTCAAATTCAGCCGGGTCCATGAGCATGCCCAACTGCCGGATATTGCTCAGCAGGGTTTTGTAGTGTTCCACGGCCAGTTCGGGTTTGGCGGCAATCTGATGAATCGGCATATCGGCGAAGTTGGCCTCGCGCTCCAACTCTTGCTGAATCTGGCGGACCAGCGCGCTCACCTCTTCGACACTCAAGTGCAGGCGCTTGGCTTCGGCGCGGATGAACTCGAGCTCGTCGGTGCTGATTTTTCCGTCCTTCATGATGTCGTAGAGATCCGCTTTCAAAACCTCACGCTCTTTGACCAATTCGTCGCTGAAGGCTGAGGCCAAAATAGCGGCAGGGATTGCGAAGATACCGATTCCCGCGAAAGCCATGACCACGGTCATGGCCCGGCCTATCGGTGTTACCGGATAAATATCGCCATATCCGATGGACGCCAGCGTGATAACCGCCCAGTAAATGGTGGTCGGGATGTTTTCGTATTTGTCCGGTTGCGCCTCATGCTCAAACAAAAAGCCCAGCGACGCGGTCATGATGACCAGCAAGATCATGATGAAGGCCGACGCGCTGATGATGGGCCATTCACGGGATAGGACTTTGACCAGCGTGATCGTGGCGTCATTCCCCCGGGTCAGTTTCAGCAGCCGCGTCAGGCGGAATACCCGCAAGAACCGCAGATCCAGGACATGGTGCAGCAGGCCTTCCAGGAAGAAGGGCAATATCGCCAAGAAGTCGATGAAGGTGGACACCGTTGTGCCCTGCTTGATGCGGCCGGCCACGGCACCTTTGAAGCCAGGCTCTTCGACGCAGGAATACATGCGCATGAAGTATTCCATGGTGAAAATTCCAACCATCACTGCATCAAGGATGACGAACTGGATATTCAGCATGTAACTGACGCTTTGCACCGACTCCATGATGACGGCGAAAACCGACAAGAGCACGCACAAGGCGATGAATCCATCAAAAAGCTCTTGCAGTTTGCCGCCGAATTTGCCGGGGAAAACCAGTGCGTGCACTTTTTGGCGCAGGGTGCGACCCTGATTGGCCTTCACAAAATCATGGTATGCCGGGACGATGATGCGGAACAGCTTCAAGATCCGCAGCAGCCGCAGGAACCGCAGGAAACGCAAGTCCAGCGGGATTCCCAAAAACTTCAAATAAAAGGGTGCAATCGCCAGAAAGTCAATAATCGCAAAAGGGCTGAACAAGTAACTGGCGCGGGCACTGCGTTTGCCAGCAAAATCGGGATCGTCCGGGGCAACATAGAAGCGCAGAAAGTACTCCAGCGTGAACACCACCACCGAGAAAATATCGAAGTAGTGAAACAAATGGGCATTGGGCTCAAAAATGGCCGGTACCTGTTCGAACAGCAGCGCGAACAAATTAACCACAATCAAAATACTGATCCACTTATCGATAAATTGCTGGTAATTTCCCTCAATATGGGGATCCAGCGTCCAGGCATACAGCCATTTGCGCAGCGGCAAATCGCGTGAAATGTCGGCCTCTACATCGGTCGCGCCGACAATGGACTTGGCATCCAGTTCATGGATTGAAACGTAGGTTTTTTCTTCCATGGGATACCTCAAAATTCGAATTCGGAAACTTTGATGGGGTAGGCCCCCTTGTCGCAAATCGACACTTTGAGCTGCAATTTGGTGTCGATAGCATCCGCTGCCACCAGCGGCGAAATCGTGAACGGTACGGCAGAGCCCACCGGGGTCGCCACACTTTTCTCGATGGAAATATCCCCGTGCAAGTTGTGGTCTGCCGGGTCGCACTTCTCAACCAGTTCGGGCGCTTTGCCGGTGAAAGGGTTGACCAGCCCTTTCAAATCGGTGTTTTTCAGAATTGCTTCAAGGCAGGCACCCCACGCATTGGGCGCGGTGGCGGCTGGCGCCGCCGGGGCAAGGGACTCGCCTTCGCTGGCCGGTACTTTTTCGCTGGACTCGGGCGCTACAGCAGCAGGCTGCCCACCCGCGCAAGCAGCCAATGTGTAACCCGATTCGAAACGTTTGGCGCTGTTTTCAGTGAGCCACGCGACCCACGCTTCGCCGTTGCGTTTGGACTTTTCGGTGTTCATGCCTTCTTCATAAGACAGGACGCCGACCCAGGTTACCGCGATTAGCACTGCGGCCATGAGCGCGAAAAACCCAAATTCACCAGACCTTGTTCCGCCGCCATGCTTTATGCCCGCAGCCTCGGGCACAGACTGTGTTTCCATACGAAGTTCCTCTTGAAGTGACCTTTAGCCCATGCAAACTATGTGTTCGTCAGGCCTTATGAAGGAGATGATATTCGTAAAACTTGTTTGCATGAAAAATTTTTGTATTTGTTCATGGGGGAATCGTAGGGGTGTCGGGTGGCGCTGCAATAAGTGCGAAAACATGCGTGCTTCGCGGGGTATACGGTCTTTCCGCAGACGCGAGCGCAGGAATAGCTTGCTTAATGGCGCCATTCGGGGGACAATTCACCACTTCGGGTTCTTAAGAGCCCCAAAAGCGGGCGTGCCCATGCTCACTGAGGGCTGGCGGCTGGATTGCACACAGCGCCCCGTCTTTTTGGATGGCGGATTACGGATAGCAGATTACTTTTGTTGTTAGAAAGCGGAATGGGGATGGACTTACCTCTGAAAAATATACGGCCCAATATCGTTCAGTCGATCAGGGCCTTCAGCGTGGCTGAATTGCAGGCCGCCGCCGATCAATTGGGCCAACATTTCTTGTACGCAAAGCTGGCCAGCGCCTTGACCAAGCAGGACGTGCTGGATTTACTGGTGCAGCAGTTCAAGTTGGCAGCCAACGGTGCGAAGAATTTTGACGCACTGTATGACAACATGACGGATGTGGTTCACAAAGCGGGCCCGCAGACCGGTTTCGTCGTGGTTTTGGAGCAGGTTCCGGCCAACGCCAAATTTGACAAAGAAGGACGTGAACAGCTTCTGGACATCTTCCGAGATGCAGCCGATTACTGGGGAGACCGAAAGATACCGTTCAGGTGTTTCTATTCTTTTCTGTAGCCCGTTCTGCACACACCAGCCAAGCAGAACGGGCGAAACAGGCAAACAGCGAGACCGCTACCGCACAATCCGTACAGGATGGTTCTGAGCCCATGCCAACCGATAAGTTATTGGATGTCTCGCCGCTGGCGCTGCGCATGAGCAGCCCTTTTAACGCGAGTTACTGGCTGGCAGCGGCTTGAGGTCTGGGCGATCCCTGAGCTGGCGCGCCAGCTCGACGTACTCGTCTACACCGACTTCCTGGGCTCGCCTTTGCAGGTCAAATGTGCCTGCAAAGCCGCGCTGATCCAGCCACGGTCCCAGCGTGTTGCGCATGAGTTTGCGGCGCTGGCTGAACGCAACCTGAACCAGTTCGGATAACCGGGCCACGTCGATACCGGGCGCTGAAGCCAGAGGCACCATGCGCACCACGGCGCTGTCGACTTTGGGTGCAGGTTCGAAACATTCCGGGCCGACATCAAGCACTTTTTCCATGCGGTAACGCCACTGGAGCATCACGCTCAAACGGCTGAACTCCGAGCTATCGGCTTGCGCAACCATGCGGTCAACCACCTCTTTTTGCAGCATGAAATGCTGGTCTTTCACGTACTCTGCGAACGCCAGCAGATGAAACAGGATAGGGGTGGAGACGTTGTAGGGCAGATTGCCAACGACGCGAAGATTCCCGGGCGTTCCCATTGTGCTGGACAGTTGCTTGAAATCAACGCGAAGGACATCGGACTCGATGACCCGTAGCCGGGAATCCTTGCGTAAATGGGTGGCTAAATCCCGATCAAGCTCCACCACAGTGAGTTGGCCAAGAATACCGCACAAAGGCTGTGTCAGCGCGCCCAGGCCGGGACCGATTTCCACCATGAAATCCCCGGTGTGTGGCGCGATGGCGTCGACGATCGCGGCGATCGCATGCGCATCGCACAAGAAATTCTGGCCAAAGCGTTTGCGTGCGACATGCCTCATGGGCGCGCGCCGGGCTCGGCCTCCCGCATTTCAATGAAAGCACGTGCGCGCAACTCGCTGAGCCAGGTGGCAAAGCGCTCATCCAATTTTTGGGCGCGCAATTGCCTGCGAATGCTGTCGCGCTGTTGGTCTATGCTGAGCTCAACGCGCCGCCGCTCCAAGACTTGAATGAGATGTGCACCAAAGCGGCTCAATAGGGGCGCGCCAATATCGCCTTCGCGCAGTCGATCCATGGACTGTTCAAATTCAGGAACAAACATGCCCGGACCAGCCCATCCCAGATCCCCTCCTTGGGCTGCGCTGCCATCCTGAGAATGGGCGCGGGCAGCCGCTTCAAAGCTGATCTGTCCGGTCTGAATAGACTTGCGGATTTCATCGAGCCGCGCCAGCGCCTGGGCTGCGTTCAACTCATCATTGAGCAACAAAAGAATATGGCGGGCCCGCGTCTGCGTGACCGCTGGCGTTGCAGCCCGCCGCTCGACCAGCTTGAGAATATGCAAGCCTGCTCCCGAAACGACAGGTTTGCTCACTCCGCCAACCGGGAGGCCCTGTAAGGCTTCGATAAATAAATCAGGATAGCGGTCCGCGCGCCGCAAGCCCATCTGACCGCCATTTTTTCGGTCGCCATCGGACAGCTCGGACACCAAGGTCTCAAAAGAATCGCCCTGCGCAAGCCGCATAGCCACTGCTTGCGCCTTTTCCTGGGCTGCTGCGCGTTGCGCCTCGTTTGGTCTGTCAGGAAGCGCGATCAGAAGCTGAGCCACATTCACAGTTTGGTTCGCCAAGCGTGCGTTGGCGGCCTCCTGTTCCGCCAGTGCGCGGTCAATGTCTTGGTCGGAAACTTTGATCCGGGAATCCACTTCGCGTTCGCGCAGGCGACCCAGAACAATTTGGTCACCTAGCTGTCGACGGAAGGTTGTTAACTGGACTCCGTCGTTTTGCAGGTTTTGCCGCAATGCATCCACGCTGAGCTGGTTTTGCGCGGCGACTGCTTTTTCTGCCTGTTCCAGCGCCGCATCGTCAGCGCGCATGTTGAGCTGTTGGGCGAGTTGTAACTGGAGACGCTCATCGATCAGGCGCTCCAGAGCCATGTCACGCAACTCTGTCTGGCCCATGCCTTGGCGCCCCTGCTCCCGCAGCTGCCGCTCGAGCATGTGCATCTGGATACGCAAATCGCCATCGGTGATGGGGTCAGAATTCACCAATGCGACCACATAGTCGGCGGTTACGGCAGCATCCGTCGCCGGGCTTTGTCCGAAAACGAGAGTGGCAAAAGCCAGAAAGCTTGCAAAAATTCCGCAGCGAATTCGCATGTATATCAATCGTAAATTCCGCCCCGGTCAGGCGTGTAAGGTGTTCCACGCAGCGCCTGGTAGCGCGGAATACTGGTTGCAAGCGCTTTTTCAGGGCTGATTCCCACTTTGCTGAAGCCTACAAATTCCAGTTGGAACATCACGCTTTGTACGGCAGCATATTTGTCCAATTGTGTGCGTTGCAGCACAAGCCGGCTTATCCAGCAGCCTGCATCGTATTCCAAGCCCACCAGTGTGTCGACCATCCGGCCGTCGTACAGGCTGTAGTTGGTGCGTGCAAGCCCGTAATACCTGCCGGTCGACGCAGGGTTCTCGGTGGCATTGCCGGGCCAAAGATCTCGCAGCGGCCATTGAATGCTGGCGTCAATTTGTTCACTGGTTTCCCTTTGGAAGCGGTAGGCCAGATTCATCACCCGGTATTCGCCCGGGCTGTAGCGGCCACCCACCGTAGAGCGGACCGACTGGTTGGTCAACGGGTTGTATTGCAATAAAGAGTCAAAAGCCCAGCGCTCGTTGACGTTGACCGCGCCGCCCACCAAAAAATCACTGACACCGGCCACCGCGCTGCTGGTGCTGCTGTTGAGGGTCACGCCCTGGTCTTCAAAACGCAGGCGTTGGGCAACACCAAAGCGCGCGAACTGAGTTCCGGTGTCGCGATCCAGATAGCGGCTTGTCAGACCTACGGTCAAGAGATTGTTGTCGGAAACTTTATCGTGCCCGGAAAATGCGTTTTCCGTGTAAATGGAGCTGAAGCTGAAGTCGTTCGCACCCGTGTCGTAGTTGGGTAGCTGGTACTGTTGGACATAGGGTGTGTATACGTAAAAGGCGCGCGGCTCCAAGGTCTGGACGATGTTTTGGCTACCCCATAAGGCTTCCCGCTCCAAAATCAAGCCACTGTCCAGGCTGAAGCTTGGAACCGTGCTCGACGCGTTGCTGTTGCTGTAGTAGGTGGCGTTCTCATATTGGTACGCAGCGGTATGAAGCTGTAATTTAGGCGTGATGAAACCTTGTGGCGCAATCCACGGGCGACTCACCTGGCCCCACAGTACGCTGCGGTCCGCATTCGGTTGGCCGGTCAGCTCCGGTATCGATGAAAAGCGGGTGTAGTCGCCGTCAATCGACCAATCCCAGCCGCCGTGGTTGATTCGGGCATAGCGGGACGTGATTTGCGGAAGACGTTCATAGGGCTGAACAATGTAGGCGGCGGAGTCCTGCAGCACTTGCCATTTCTGTGTTTTGACGGTGGACGAAAAATATCCGTTTCCCCAGTTTGCACCGAACTCGGTAGGCAGCAAACGCGGCGTCGTTGATTGCGCGGTTTGACCGGCAAATGCCAGCGTGTTGAAGTCCCGCCAGTAGTTGTCGTCACTGACCCGGTTCACGGTGAGGTCCAGGTTGACAGCGCCGGCATCCGTATGCAGCTGCCCTTTGTGTTTGGCGGCAAGTCCCCATCGGTCAGATTCGCGCAACCGGTCGTCCGGCATCACCGTGGTTTTGACCGTGCCGCCATAGTCAGGCTCCAAGTAGCGGTATTCACCCATCATGTTCACGCCCCGCGAGGCCATCATGGTGGGGGAAATTGTTGCGTCGCGGTTGGGCGCAATATTCCAGTAATACGGCGTTGTTACCTCCAGGCCGTTGGTGTTGTCCAAGCCAAGTGTTGGGGGCAGAAAACCGGACTTGCGCTTCTCAGAGAGCGGAAAGCCCACGGGCGGAATGGGTAGCAGGGGAACGCCTTTGAACTCCAGATAGGCGCTCTGGGCCGTGGCAATGTCTTCGTCGTTGTCGATATGGAGTTGTGCGGCCCGGATGACCCAGTCCGGCGTCCAATCAGCCAGGGCGTCCCTGCGGCAGGTGGTGTAGGTGGTCTGGAACAGGGTGCTGTGCGCGTCGTCGGCAAATTCGGCGCGCAGGGCTTCACCATGGCTGCCGTTTTGGTAGAACTCATAGCGCATGTCGTCCATGAAGCCTTCCATGGTCTCGGTAAGCACCTCACCCCGGCTTCCCTCGTAGCGGTTACCGTTGCGGTTGATGCGCACATTGCCGGTCGCTTTCGCCTGGTCGCTAAGCGGGTCATATTCCAACCGGTCGGCGCGGATGACCAAGCCGGGCCTGCGCAGCACGGCGTCGCCCTCCATCACGGTTTCGCGCTGCCCACGCCCGCTGATTCGGTCTGCTTGCAAAAAAGTGGCGTCTGGCGCGGCCGCTTGCGGGTTGGTCGCATCGCTAGCAAGCGGGTTTTCGTCTGCGGCGGGCTCCACCACGTGTGTGTTGGGCACGGGCACGGGCATGGGCTGATCTGCGACAGGATCCAGGTCCTGACCCCACAACAGGGGCGGGTATGCCACCATTGCCAGTACCAGCCAGAGGGTGGTCAGGGTCAGGCGGCAGGGAGGGGAATTCGCAGTCAAGGGAATGTGCGGTGGCAAAGTCAATCGATTATCCATGCGCCCAATAAAAAACCCCCGGACCTGGCCGGGGGTTGTGGAGCATGGGCTGCGGGGCCAAGCCCGCACCATGCCATTGCGGCGATCAGCCTGCCAGCGAGTATCCGAATGCGACGACAGCCACCCCGGCAGCCAAAGTCAGATAGGGCAGCACCCCTGCTCTACTTTGAATGTCAGCTGATTCATGCAAATCATCCGCTGTACCGGCGGGGAATACACCACCGTCTTCCACATAGTGGCGATACAGAAATACTGGGATAACCAGCGCCGCCACCACCAGTCCGGTCATCAGCGTACCGGCACCCCAGACATTGGCACCCATGCCCATCAGGAAGGCGTTTACAAATCCCAGCACCCCCCCAATCGCTAAAAGCCAGCCTGCGGCTTTGTAGGGGCGTTCCCAGTTGCTGCGATCCATACGGTGAATCCAGCCCGCATTCAAGTTCAGGAAGTTGAAGATGATGTAGCCCACGTTGGAGGCAGCCAGCACGAACACATAGTCCGACAACAACAGCAAGACCAGGTTGAAGCACAGATCCGTCCACATCGCAGCCGTTGGCGCACCGTGCTCGTTGACCGTGCTGAGGTAGCGCGGCAACCAGCCATCCGAGGATGCCTGGTACAAGGTGCGCGACGAACCCGCCATAGAGGTCATGATGGCCAGCACCAGAGCCAGAATCATCATGGCGATCAGCACGTTGGTGATGGCCGGGCCTGCGCCGATGATGCTGGCCATGGCAGCCGCCACCCCGATGCCGGAGTAGATTTCAGGTGCCAGAATGCCGTCGTACACCGCGTTGGTGATCGCACCGTCTGCGCCAACCACGGGTGCTGTAACAACCTTGCCGAGCCCGAAATAGCCCTGAAAGGCCAGCGGTACCAAAACAAAGACCGCAATACACAGCAAGCCGCTGTAGAAAATCGCCTTAAAGGTGTCGTTTTTGGGGTCTTTGAATTCGCTGGTGTAGCACACCGCCGTCTCAAAGCCATAGGTTGACCACGCGGCGATAAACAAACCACCGGCCATCAATGTCCATCCTGCGGTATCCCAGGCACCGTCAATGGCCAGGCCTTTATCCCATGCCAGCGGGCTGACAGGCCCTAGATTGGCCATCGCCTGTGTGCTCAGTACATCGCCGGTCACCAGCGGTACCAGCGCCACCAGCATCAACGGAAACAGCGCGGCAAAAGCCAGCACTTTCTGGGTCTTGGCGGAGCGCAAGATGCCGCCATGCTGGATACCAAAAACCGTCAACAAGATGGCTGCACCCAGAATAAAGGTCGCATTGATGCGCAACGTCAAACCGGTTTTGACTGCGCCCAGATCCAGCAAGGTAATCTGCCAGGTATTGATCGCCGCGTCCGCCGGGAACAGCCCCAGCAGCACGTAGCCCGCTGCCAGACCTGAACCGATGGCCAGCACCGGCGACCAGGCAAACCAATTGCACCAGACCGAGACCGGAGCGATAAATTTGCTGTAACGCAGCCAGGCCATCGCACCGTAGACCGACGCACCGCCTGACTTATTCGGGTACAGACCCGCGATCTCGGCGTAGGTGAAAGCCTGCAAAAAGCCGAATGCGATCGAGACTGCCCATACCACCCAGGCCGCTTTTCCTACGGTGGCGGCAATCGCGCCAATCGAAAAAAGGACCAGAGCAGGGACACCGCTAGCTACCCAGAATGCGCCTGTCCAGTCAATCTTTCGCTGTAACCCGGCGGCTTCTGACTGCGTTTCAGTTGACATAGTGATTTCCTCAAGGGGGTATAAAAATCAAGCATTGACATCCCCCGTCTGCCATGCTCCGCGAAACTTGTGGGTTCAGTCCGGCCAGACCCCGGGCGAGGTGGGGCTTCCATCGTCACATTGCGACAGCCACTGCACCATCAGCGCCCGGTTGCGCTCAAACCCTTTGTACTCCGCCAACTCTTTGGGCAGATCCCGCAGCACGCGGTGAAAGCGCTTAGCCCATTTGGGCTGGCTGACCAGGTCCTGTAGCTGTATCAGGTAGCAGCGGATCGGGAAAACCAGCGCGTTCGAGCGGGGCAAGCGCCAGAAGGACTGCAGTTCCACCCGCAAATACATTTTTTCATGCACGTTCTCTGCCGTGACTGTGGTCCGGTCAGGTCCCCATTTGGGATAGTTCTCGGGACTGGTGTCGTGGCGCGGGTTGACTGTCATGGTCCAGTTCAGTCTGCGCGCCGGATTGCCCTGGGGAATTGCCAGTAAAAACTTGAGTGCCCGCTGGAAAATACCCAGTTCATGCGCCATCGGAACCGGTGCGTGCCACTCGAAGAAGTTCATGCCGATATCAAAGTCCAGCGACCAGTCGGCTTGCGTGGTCACCATGCCCGCGTCCATCCACAGGTTGCCGTCGCGCTGATCCAGAATGCACCAATCCCCCTGGCTCTGGCGGGTGATGTATTCCATGGGCCCGTAGGGCAGCGTGGCCTCATCGCCAAACGTGAAATGCTGGTCTATACCCAAAGGCTTGTTGATCCAGTGCCATTGCGTGCCCGTGCGATGCAGCTCAAACAAATCGGGGTAATCACGCGCTTTGTGGCTCATCACCAGTTCGAGCAAGTCCCAACCCGCCAGCGTCATATGCGGCAGCGACTGGCAACGCAGGGGATCTTCTAAAAGCGTTAAGGCCCGCTCACGCATTTCGGCCACGTAATGCTCATCCACGTCGAAAGACTTCTCGTACACGCTACCCGCGCGCCCCATGGTGTGCGGCTCCAGATTGACCGCGTACATATAGCTGTCTTTGTCAAACGGAAACGGAAAGCGCTTGATCGCCCACGGTGAGTTGGAGTAGACGAAATCGTCGCGAAACGTTTCATCTTTGAACTGCAAAACATTCTGGCTCATGGCTGACTCCTGGTTACTCCTGTGCCGACCGCGCTGCCTGCGCAGCTCAGCGATCAATCGTGATGGACCGGCCCCGTATGCGCGACACGCAGGGCATGATCTTTTGGCCACTGGCGTGCTCTTCGTCGCTGAGCCAATGGTCACGGTGTACCAACTCGCCGTCGCATGCAAGCACCTGGGTCTCGCACTGGCCGCACGCACCTCCGCGGCACAGATAGGGCGGCTCCAGTTGCGCAGCCTCCAACGCCTCCAGCAGGCTTTGCCGCTCACTCACCTGGATGCTGCGGCCCGAACGTGCCAAATGCACTTCGAACGGCGTGCCCGCTTGCGGTGCAGAGAAATGCTCAAAATGCACCACGGTGTCGGGCCAACCCAAGTCGGCGGCAGTCTTGCGCACCCAATCGATCATTCCTGCGGGTCCGCACACATACACATGCGTTCCCAAGGGCTGACCTTGCAAAAGCTGGGCCAGCTCCAGTTTTTGTTCCTGGTCGTCGAAATACGTGCTGACGCGACCGCCGTACTGCGACTTGAGTCTGTCGGCATAGGCGGCAAGCCCCGCACTTTGGGCGCAAAAATGCAATTCAAACGGCGGCGTCGCCCGTTGTCCCGCTTGCGATAGCTGGGCCATTTGGGCAATAAAGGGCGTGATACCGATGCCCCCGGCCAGGAACAGGTGTTTGCGGGCGCGCAGGTTGAGCGCGAACAGGTTGAGCGGGTGGCTGATCAGTCCCTCGTCGCCAAGCTTCAGGTTTTTGTGCAAATACAGACTGCCGCCGCGACCCGCATCGTCGCGCCGCACCGATATGCTGTAACTGCGCGTGTCAAAAGGGCTGCTCATCAGCGAGTAGGGGTTCATGCAACTGCCAAACTCCACAATCACATGCGATCCACCGGAAAAAGTCGGCAGTTCTGCGCCATCAAGAGCCGTGAACGAAAACCGGGTAACCAGTGCATTGACGACCGCAATCTCGGACACGCGCACAGGGATTTTCAGGTGTTCGGCACTCATAAAAATGTTTCAACCGCAGGGGGAATGTTGGCGGGCTCCTCGGCATGGATGCATACGCCTTGAAAGGCGCCGATACGCCGGGAATAGTGGTCGCGCACCAGCAACCAGAGTCCGCAGTGCGCGCACTGTGCGGGCTGGGTGGTCACGTTCTCGCTGATACCTTTGCAATGAACGCATTGCATGCGGCGTACCAGTGAGCCGCGGTGTTCGGTGCAGATAGCGGTGTGGTCGATACCCGCGTCCAAGGCAATTTGCATCGCCTCGCCAATCAGCCCCTCGGTACCCGCAAGGTACAGGCGCAATCCCATGTGGGCGTCTTCAAGCACTTTGGAGAGCCGGGGCAGGGCGCTGGCGATGCTGGGTGCCTGATGCCATTGCCGCGGTCGCAAGGCCTGTAGGGCGTGGCTGGTGGCGTTCTCGGAACGCGACACGTACATCACATGGGCGGCAGCAAACCAATCAGCCGGTACCTGGCGCGCGAGATCCAGAATCGCTTGACCTCCGGCACCATCAGCTACGAGCAGGTGGGAGGATCCCGCCAAGGCATGCAAGCTGCCATACACCGGCCGACTCGGAATGGGCGTCATGGTTTCAGTGGCCGGAAGTGGTCCAGTTTATTGCGTCGCATGATGTGTATCCCTTAGTTACCCGCCCGACCAGCGCACTTTGCAATGTAAGAAAAAGACCTGACAAATTCGTTACAGGAAATTCTTTGTACCCGGAAGATATTCGCGTCCCAGCAGGTAGAAAGAAATTGGTAAAAACCCGCGTAAAACATGTCCCCTTTACACCGATCCGCTTAGAACAAGCCCGAGATCTTGCCCTCGTCGTCGATGTCAATGCGCATCGACGCGGGCTCCTTGGGCAGACCCGGCATGGTCATGATGTCGCCGCAAATCATCACCACAAACTCGGCACCTGCGGACAGCCGCACCTCGCGCACATTCACCGTATGCCCCGAAGGCGCTGCGCGCAGCTTGGGGTCGGTGGAGAAAGAGTACTGCGTCTTGGCCACGCACACCGGATAGTGGCCGTAGCCGTCGGCTTGCAGCTTGTCAATCTTGGCTTTGACCGACGCATCCGCAGAAATCCCCGCCGCGCCGTAAATCTTGGTCGCAATCGACTGCATCTTGTTCCACAGCGTGTCTTCATCCGCGTAGACGAACTTGGTCTTGGCAGTGCCCGACTCTGCCAGCTTGACCACCATGTGCGCCAGCTCCTGCGCACCCTTGCCGCCCTCGGCCCAGTGGCGCGCCAGCACCACAGGCACACCCATGGCGTTCATGTGCGCGCGCAGCGCGTCCAGCTCCTCAGCGGTATCGGAGGTGAAATGGTTGATCGAGACCACGCAGGGCACGCCGTAGTTCTCGCGCATGTTGTGCACATGGCGCTCCAGGTTGGCAATGCCGCGCTTGACCGCATCCACATTGGGGGTGTTGAGGTCTTTGGCCTCCACACCGCCGTGGTGCTTGAGGGCGCGCAGCGTGGCCACCACCACCCCGGCGTCGGGGCGCAGGCCGGACTTGCGGCACTTGATGTCGATGAACTTCTCAGCCCCCAGGTCGGCACCGAAGCCGGCTTCGGTCACCACGTACTCGCCCAGCTTGAGCGCGGCTTTGGTGGCGGTGACGGTGTTGCAGCCGTGGGCGATGTTGGCAAAGGGGCCGCCGTGGATGATGGCCGGGTTGTTCTCCAGCGTTTGCACTAGGTTGGGCTTGATGGCGTCTTTGAGCAAGGCGGCCATGGCACCGTGGGCGTTGAGGTCGCGCGCACGGATGGGGGTTTGCTCGCGGGTGTAGCCCACGATGATGTTGCCCAGACGCTCTTTGAGGTCTTTGCGCGAGGTGGCCAGGCAGAAGATGGCCATGACTTCGGAGGCTACGACGATGTCAAAGCCGTCTTCACGGGGGAAGCCGTTGCCGGGGCCGCCCAGTGAGACGACGGTGGAGCGCAGGGCGCGGTCGTTCATGTCCATGACGCGGCGCCAGACGATGCGCCGGGCGTCAAAGCCCAGGCTGTTGCCGTGGTGGATGTGGTTGTCCATGAGGGCGGCCAGCAGGTTGTGCGCCAGCGCGATGGCGTTGAAGTCGCCGGTAAAGTGCAGGTTGATGTCTTCCATGGGCACGACCTGGGCGTAGCCGCCGCCCGCTGCGCCGCCTTTCATGCCAAAGACGGGGCCCAGCGAGGGTTCGCGCAGGGCGATGACGGTGCGTTTGCCGATGCGGTTGAGCGCATCGCCCAGGCCCACGGTGGTGGTGGTTTTGCCCTCACCGGCGGGGGTGGGGCTGATGGCGGTGACCAGGATGAGTTTGCCGTCGGGGCCGGTTTGTTTGTTCAGCCAGCCCAGGTCGATCTTGGCTTTGTAGTGTCCATAGGGCTCCAGTGCCTCCAGCGGAATGTGCAGGCGCTCTTGCGCCATCTGCAAGATGGGCTTGAGGGTGGCGGCTTGGGCAATGTCAATGTCGGATAGGGCCATGGGGTCTCCTGGTG
>CANFHZ010000061.1 GCA_947446885.1 Comamonadaceae bacterium | reverse complement strand
GTCGCCCATGCCCAGCGCAATATGGCCATAGGCCGTGCCCATTTCATACGACTCGACGCCGTGGTTGTAGGTCAACTCCAGCTCGGCATGGTCCGGGTTGCTGCCAAAGCCCAGAAACGCCAGCGTGTACTTGTACTCGGCGTTCTCGGATGTGCGCAGCAGCTTCATGCCGATGACCTGGGTATAAAAATCGATGGAGCGTTGCAGGTTGCCGACGCGCAGCATGGTGTGGAGGATTCGCATAAGGGGAATTGGGCGCTGAGGCTGTTGAATAATGACCCGAATTTAGCACCCGCCCCGCCATGACCCTAACCCCCCTCACCGTCTTCCAGCAAACCATTCTGTACACAGCCGCTGACGGCCGGGCGCGCTTCAAAGAGGAAGCCATTCCCCTGAACCAGGGCAAGCCTGCTGCGGTGCTGTCGGAGGTATTTGCCAGCGGCGGTTACCAGTTGCGCCGCAGCCCGGTGGGCTTTCGCAGCGAGTTCCATTGCACCGGCGCGCCGCAGTGGGTTTTTATTCTGGAGGGGCAGATGGAGATCGGCGTGCACGGCGACGCAGAGTCGCCCGGCGGTTACAGCCTTGTCTTCGGCCCCGGCAGCCATTTTTTTAGCGCAGACCTTTTGCCTGAAGGCGCTGTGTTTGACCCCGCGATCCACGGCCACTGGAGCCGCCAGGTTGGTGATCAGCCGCTGACCACTTTGTTTGTACGGGTGTGAGATGAAAAAAGGGCTCCGAAGGAGCCCTTTTTGTGGGTGGCTGCTGCGCCTCAGTAGCCAGCCGAACTGCCGCCACTGCCGCCGCCAAATCCTCCGCCGCCACTGCGACCCCGGTTGCCGCCGCTGCGGTTTCCACCGCCACCACCACCGCTGCGACGCGGCCCACCTGCGCCCGCAGGCTTGGGTGCGCCAGGGCCGTTGAATCCTTCGGGTACGCCGCCGTAGCCGGCACCAAAACCGGCGGATGCGCCGCGTGGGCGGTTACCGCCGTAGTTGCGGCGCGCGCCGCGTTCGGCCATCAAATCCACGCTGGTGCGCATGGGGTCGGGCTGTCCGCCCGCACCGCCTGCTGGGCGCGGTGCGCCGCCGGGCATGCCGCCACGACCGCCGCCGTTGCGATTCCCGCGCGGTGCGTCGTGGTTCAAGGGAGGTTGTTCTTCGAGGTTCACAAAATCATTGCGCGGCTGGGGCGGACGTGCGCCACCATGGCCGTTGCCACGGGGTGGCTGCGCGCCGCCGTGCGGGCCGCGTCCTGCGCCACCGCCGCCGTTACGGCCGCCACCGTGGCGTGGGCCAGCGCCGCCAGCGCCTTTTTTCTCCCGCACGCGTTCCAGCATTTCGCTGCGTGCGGCCTTAGCCGCGGCTTGCATGACGTCGCGGCTGGGTGGTTTGCCCGCGCCGCCCCAGATGGTTTGGCGGCCCATGGCGATGGGCTCTGCGCGCTCACCGGGTTCGGGGGCAAAGCCCTCGATCAGACGCACTTCGATGGTCTGCTTGGTAAAGCGTTCGATGTCGGCCATAAAGCCTTCTTCGTCCAGGCTCACCAGGTTGACGGCAGCGCCGTCGGAACCGGCGCGCCCGGTGCGGCCGATGCGGTGCACATAGTCTTCACAGACGTTGGGGATTTCGTAGTTGACGACGTGCGGCAACTCATCAATATCGATACCGCGCGCGGCGATGTCGGTAGCGACCAGGGCGCGAACATCCCCGCTTTTGAAACCGGCCAAGGCCTGGGTGCGGGCCGATTGGCTTTTATTGCCGTGCAGCGCCATGGCGCTGATGCCGTTCTTTTCCAGAAACTCGGCCACGTTGTTGGCACCGAATTTGGTTCGGGTGAAGACCAGTACCTGGCTCCAGTTGTGCTCGTTGATGATGTGCGCCAGCAGCGCTTTTTTCTTGCCGCGCCCGACCGGGTGGATCACCTGCGTGATGCGCTGCACCGTGGTGTTGCGCGGTGTGACCTGCACGCTTTGCGGGTCTTTGAGCAGGCCGTTGGCCAGGTCGCGGATTTCGTCGCTGAAGGTGGCGGAGAACAGCAGGCTTTGCTTTTCTTTGGGAACCAGTGCCAGCACTTTTTTCACGTCATGGATAAAGCCCATGTCCAGCATGCGGTCGGCTTCGTCGAGCACCAGGATTTGCACCTGGCCCAGATCCAGCATGCCTTGCTGTTGCAAGTCGAGCAAGCGTCCAGGCGTGGCCACCAGAATGTCCACGCCTTTTTTGAGCTTGCTGATCTGGGGGTTCATGCCCACACCACCAAAAATCACGGTGCTGCTGAGCTGCAGGTATTTGCCATAAGTGCGTATGGATTCTTCGACCTGTGCAGCGAGTTCGCGGGTGGGGGTGAGCACCAGGGCGCGGATGCCGGTGCCGCCGAATTTGTTTTGCGCGCTGCGGCTCATGGTCAGGCGGTGCAGCAGCGGCAGGGTGAATGCTGCCGTTTTGCCGGTGCCGGTTTGCGCGCCACCGAGCAGGTCGCGGCCTTCCAGAATCAGCGGGATGGCTTGGGCCTGGATGGGGGTGGGGACGTCGTAGCCCTGCTCGCGCACAGCTTTCAACAAGGCCGGAGCCAATTGGAGATCTTCAAAAGTCATAAGGGTGCGTCCTGAGGACGCTTCACATACCGGCCGAACGGGGCGGGGAGCCCAGTCAGTTATTGGCTGGTAGATACAGAAAATTCAGCATGGTGCTGTCATTGCGGGTAACTGAAGCACCGCAACTCGGCGCATTGTCGCACGGTTGGCCTGCCTACAGGATCCGCACCTTGACCGCCCGTCCTTTGACCCGCCCGGCATTGAGCTTGGCGCAGGCGCTGGCTGCCAGTTCCCGCGCCACGGCGATGAAGGTGCAGAAATCGGTGACCTGGATTTTTCCGACCTGCTCACGGGTGAAGGCGGCCCCGCCTTCCGCATTCGTGAGCGCGCCCAGCACGTCGCCGGGGCGGATTTTTTCCTTACGCCCGCCCAGCATCAACAGCGTGCGCATGGGCGGCAGCAGGGGCTGGTCGCTGGCGGGCGTCAGGCTGTCCAGCGCCAGCCAGACGCTGGAGAATTTTTGGTAGACCTCGATCGCGCCGACGCGGCCCATGTCGTTCAGGGTGGCCAGGCTGATGGCGCGTCCGCTGGCCCCGGCGCGGCCGGTCCGGCCAACGCGGTGCACATGCACCTCGGGGTCGGGCGTGATGTGCACGTTGATCACGGCTTCGAGCTGCGCAATGTCCAGCCCGCGCGAGGCCAGGTCGGTGGCCACCAGCACCGAGCAGCTGCCGTTGGCAAATTGCGCCAAGACCTGGTCGCGCTCGCGCTGCTCCAGTTCGCCATGCAGTGCCAGCGCGCTAAAGCCCTGGGCTTGCAAAAACGCTTCCAGGTCTTTGCACTGCTGCTTGGTGTTGCAAAAAGCCAGCGTGCTGGCCGGGCGGAAATGCCGCAGCAGCGCGGCCACCGCGTCCAGGCGCTGGGGCGGCGTGATTTCAACAAACTGCTGGTCAATCGTGACCTGCGCCTCTGTGGCCTGCACGCTGATGCGTTGCGGTGCGCGCATGAACTGCTGCGCCAGCGCGGCGATGCCTTCCGGGTAGGTGGCGCTGAAGAGCAAGGTCTGGCGTTCTGCTGGAGCCTGCTTGACCACGGTGCGGATGTCGTCCAGAAAACCCATGTCCAGCATGCGGTCGGCCTCGTCAAGCACCAGGGTGTTCAGGCCCTCCAGCGTGAGCGTCGCGCGCGCCAGATGGTCCATTACGCGGCCTGGTGTGCCGACCACGATGTGCGCGCCGTTTTCCAGGGTGGCGCGCTGACCGCGCAGCGGCACACCACCGCACAGCGTGACCACTTTGATGTTGTCCTGCGCCCGCGCCAGACGCCGGATTTCGGCGCTGACCTGGTCTGCCAGTTCGCGCGTGGGGCACAAGACCAGCGACTGCACCGCAAACCAGCGCGGATTCAGCCGCGCCAGCAGGGCCAGCGCAAAGGCGGCAGTTTTGCCGCTGCCGGTTTGCGCTTGGGCAATCAGATCCTGCCCAGCCAGCGCCGCGGGCAAAGTGGCGGCCTGGATAGGCGTCATCGCCATGTAGCCGAGTTGCTGCAGGTTCTCTAAGGTCTCGGGGGATAGGGGCAGGCTGGCAAACGCGCCATGCGGCAGGGCCGACGCTGTGGGGATCGAATTCATGCGGGGATTATGTTCCCCGTGTTCTCGCCGTGTTCCAATCGACCGTGCTTGTTTCTCTGTTGACCCCGTGAATCCCGACGCCCAGTCCCTGTGGCGTGCCCCGCAGTGGGCTTTTGCCATTTTGCTGGCGGTGCTGGGCATGCTCGGGCCGTTTTCCATCGACACCTATTTGCCCGGCTTTGCGGCCATGGGCGCGTCGCTGCAGGCCACGCCGCTGCACATGCAGCAAACCCTTTCGGCCTATCTCATTGCCTTTGCCTTCATGGCCTTGTTCCATGGTGCGATTTCCGACAGCTTTGGCCGCCGACCGGTGGTGCTGTGGGGTATGGCGGTATTCACCCTGGCCTCGGCTGGCTGCGCCCTGTCGCAGACTATCGGGCAGCTGGTGTTCTTTCGTGCGCTGCAAGGCTTGTCAACAGGTGCAGGCATCGTGATCGCCCGTGCCGTGATCCGCGATATGTACGAACCCGAACGGGCGCAAAAAGTCATGAGCCAGGTCACGCTGTTTTTCGGTATTGCCCCGGCGATTGCACCGCTGATCGGCGGCGCGCTGCTGGTGTGGATTGGCTGGCAGGCGATTTTCTGGTTTCTTACCGCCGTGGGCGTCGCACTGTGGTTGGCCAATTACCGCTGGCTGCCCGAAACCCTGCACATCAGCCAGCGCCAGCATTTCCATCCCCGCCACCTGCTGGCCGGGTACTGGCAACTCGGTGGTGACCGGCGTTTTGTGCTGCTGGCCTTGTCCAGCGGCGTGCCTTTTAACGGCATGTTTTTGTATGTGCTGAGCGCGCCGGTTTTTTTGGGCGAACACCTGCATTTGCTGCCACAGCAGTTTTTTGTATTTTTCCTGTTCACCATCAGCGGCATCATGGCTGGTGCCTGGGTGAGCGGACGGGTGGCGGGGCGGCGTGCGCCCAAGCGGCAGATCCGCGACGGCTTTATGGTCATGCTGTGCGTGGGCGTGCTCAATGTGGTGGCCAATGTGCTGTTCACTCCCAGTGTCTGGTGGGCCATGTTCCCGGTGTGCATATTTGCTTTTGGCTGGGCGCTGATGGTGCCCGCCGTGACGATTCTTGTGCTCGATTTGCATCCTCTGCGCCGGGGCATGGCTTCCTCCCTGCAGATGTTTGTCGGCACCTCGGCCAACGCCATCGTTGCCGGCCTGGTCTCGCCGCTGGTCATGCATTCGCCCGTGGCGCTGGCGCTGACTTCGCTGGGCTTGATGTCCATAGGCCTGGTTTCCTGGGTGTATCTGCACCACCGCTGGCCGGAAATCGGCCAGGCCTGAATGCGGCCCGGATCTCCGGGAACACTTAAGAGCACACTGGCATATACTGTAATTAAATACAGTATTTTCTATGCCTCCCGCATCTTCTTTTCACCGCTACGCCGCCGATCTGCCTGATCACGTCTGGCGCGCAGATGCGCTGGCTGCGCCGCAGGCAGACACGGTTTCCAGCGGCGACGCGGCACTCGATGCGCAACTGCCCGGCGGCGGCTGGCCGGTGGGGGCGCTGACCGAGCTCTTGCAGGCCCCGGGTGTGCACCTGGAGTGGCGTCTGCTGTTGCCAGCTCTGCTGCGCTGCGGGCAAGGACCGGTGGTCTTGGTGGGTGCGCCCACTCTGCGCTCTGTGGCCTTGTTGCCTTTTGCGCCCGCGCTGACCGGTTTGGGTTTGCCATGGCAACGTTTGCTGTGGTTGCGCGCGGCGGATGCCCAGCTCTGGGTGGCCGAGCAGGCGCTGCGCTGCGCGCCGGTGGATGTGGTACTGGTCTGGTTACCGCAGGCGCGGCCGCAGGAATTGCGCCGCCTCCAACTCGCCGCCGCACAGCACCACAAGCTGCTGTTTGTGATGCGCCACAGCGAGGCCGCACGCACAGCGTCTCCCGCCGTGCTGCGCCTGCAACTGGCACCCTGTGCCACCCATGCCACGGGTTTGCGCGTGGACATTCTCAAACGCCAAGGCCCGCCCTTGGGCCGGGCCTTGGAGGTTCTGCCGGGGTCGGGCCAGCTCGCGCGCATGCTGGCCGCGCAGGACCACCGGCTTCTCCAAACGGCCTCTGCCTGGGTTGGCCGTGGCGCAGCGCGTGTGACCGTGGCCTCTGGAGTGATCGATGGGGTGATGGATGCGTCCGCACTGGATCGCGCTGCAGCCTGAGCCTGCGGCGCAGGCCGAGTTGGCCGACGCCCTGCGCGCCTGGGCCTGGCGTGCGCTGCGCCTGACCCCCCGGGTGGCGCAGCTGGAGTCGGCGCTGGTGCTGGAAGTCTCAGCCAGCGTACGCCTGTTTGGCGGTGGCCCGGCCCTGTTGCAGGCCTTGTTAGAGACGCAGGACGGCCCGCTTGCAGCAGACCCGGTCAACGGTGCAGCGTCGGCCGCTGCCGCCCATGCCGATGCCTTTCATGCAGTCACTGCGCCACGCCTGGCCCAGGGCCGCACTGCGCTGGTGGCGCTGGCGCGCTTGAAGCTGCCGCCACAGCCGCGCGTGCCGATTGACGCTTTGCCGCTGCACACGCTGGCGGCGGCAAGCCCGCATCGGGCAACGCTGGCGCGTCTGGGGGTGTACGACTGGGGCAGCTTACGCGCCTTGCCGCGTGGCGGACTGGCCCGGCGTTTTGGTGCCACCTTGCTGGATGCGCTGGATTGCGCCTACGGCCAGCGCCCCGAGCGTTACCCCTGGCTGACCCTGCCCGAGCTGTTTGACGAGACCCTGGAACTCGCTGCCCAGGTCGATGCCGCGCCGGCTTTGGTGTTTGGCGCGCGCCGCTTGCTGGCGCAGCTGCAGGTCTGGCTGCGCGTGCGCCAGCACGGGGCGCTGGCGCTGGAATTACAGTGGCAGCTCGACGCCCGGCGCAGCAATGCCGCCCATACCGATGCCCACCACAGCGGCGATGGCTGGGGCCGTTTGCTGCTGCGCACCGCCCAGGCCAGCCAGGACATGCGCCATTGGGAGCGTATGCTGGCCGAACAGCTGGCCCGCGTCACACTGCCCGCACCGGTTGTGTACCTGCGCCTGCGCGCGCCAGCCACCCAGCCGCTACACGTTGAGAGCCGCAGCCTGCTGCCGGACGAACAGCGCCCGGGCGATCCGCTGCACCAGATGCTGGAACGGGTGGCTGCCCGGCTGGGTCCGGCCAGTGTTGCGCGTGTGCGCTTGCAGGACGAGCACCGGCCCGAGTGCATGCAGCATTGGCACACGGCCAGCGCCCAAGCCCAGCCTGGCAGCCAAGGACGCGCACCGGACACGTGCGCATACGGTGCAGACGCAGGCCTGTACCCCACCTGGCTATGCGCCAGCCCGCAGCCTTTGGCCACAGGCCCCGATGGCGCACCCCGCTTCCACGGCCCGCTGGCTCTGCTGGCCGGGCCCCAGCGTATCGAAGCGGCGGGCTGGGACGATGGCTGCGGGGTGCAGCGGGATTACTTCATCGCCCGCAGTGCGGTATCGGGATTGCTGTGGGTGTTTCGCCAGCGTTTGCCCCCCAGCGATGCGGGCGGGGCACAGTGGTATTTGCACGGCTTGTTTGCCTGAAGCGAACGATTGCGTGCCCGGTTTATCGGGTTTTTCTCCTGTCGCAGCGCCTTCGCCCGGGGTATTCGAGGGGATGTTCTAATGCGCCCCCGATTTATGGCTACAGTGCCTGCACAATTTTTATAACCGGAGACCGTATGAAACGACGCGAACTACTGCAAACCGCCGGCGCCCTGGGTGTGGCCGCCTTGCCTTTTGATGCGGCCCTGGCCCAGACCACAACCCTGAAAATTTCGCACCAGTTCCCCGGCGGCACTGCCACCGAAGGCGACTTCCGCGACCGGCTGGTGCGCAAGTTCGCCGCCGAGGTGGAAAAGCGCAGCAAAGGCGCGCTCAAGTTCGATATTTACCCCGGCTCTTCGCTGATGAAGACGCTGGCGCAGTTCTCCTCCATGCGCAAAGGCGCGCTCGATATGGCGCTGATTCCGCTGTCCTACGCCGGAGGCGAAATTCCCGAAGTCAATATCGGTCTCATGCCCGGCCTGGTCACGTCCTATGCGCAGGGCTATGGCTGGAAAAACAAGCCTGTGGGCCAGGAGCTGACCCGTCTCTTGCAGGACAAAGGCATTGTGCTGGTGACCTGGATCTGGCAGGCAGGTGGCGTGGCTTCGCGCAACAAGCCTATCGTCAACCCCGAAGATGCCAAAGGCCTCAAGGTGCGCGGTGGCTCGGCCGAGATGGACATGATTTTGAAAGAGGCCGGTGCCTCGGTGGTCACTTTGCCTTCGAACGAGATTTACGCCGGTATGCAAACCGGTGCCATGGACGCGGCCATGACCTCGTCGACCTCGCTGATTTCCTACCGTCTGGAAGAAGTCGCCAAGGCGCTGACCACGGGGCGCAATGGCGCGTACTGGTTCATGTTTGAGCCGCTGATGATGTCCAAGCAAATTTTTGATGCACTACCCCAAGCGCAGCGCGACCTGATCATGGCCGTGGGCGCCGAGATGGAAGCTTTCGCCATCGAAGAGGCCAAGAAGGACGACGTGGAAGTCGGCCGCGTCTATAAAAAAGACGGTGACCAGGTGGTGGACTTGACGCCCGCGTCCATCAAAAAATGGCAGGACCTGGCACGTGAAACCGCCTGGAAACACTACGCTTCCAAAAATGCGGGCAGCGCCAAGTTGCTGGCACTGGCTGAGCAGGCTCTGTGAGCCACGGCTTTGAGCTGGACCCGGGCGCGCCCTTGTGCTTGCTCGTGCCCCGCAATCCCTTGCTGGCGGTTTTGAACCAGGTCTTGCTGGCGATCAACCGGCTGGTGCTGGCGCTGTCCATGGTGGCGCTGGTGCTGGGCGCTGCGGTGCTCACCTCGTCGGTAGCGACGCGCTATTTTTTGCACTGGTCGACCGACTGGCAAGACGAGGTGGCGGTTTTCCTGTTGGTAGGTTCGGTGTTCATGTGCTGTGGCTACGTGCAGGCTTTACGCGGCCATGTGGGCATTGAAGCGCTGGCCGAATGGCTGCCTCCCGTAGTCAACCGGGCTCGTTTGCTGTTTGTGGATCTGGCTTCGCTGGCGTTTTGCACGTTTTTTACCTGGAAATCCTGGGCACTTCTGCACGAGGCCTGGGTCGAAGGCCAAACCACCTCTAGCAGTTTCGCCCCTCCGCTATGGATTCCCTACGGCCTGATGACCACTGGAATGGGCTTGCTGGTGCTACAGCTGCTTTTGCAGTCTGCGGTGCGGCTGATGGGCGGTGAGCGCCGCGAAGGAGACGCACCGTGACTGCTCTGCAAATGGGTCTGGCTTATGGCGGCGTGACATTGCTGGTCATGTTTTCGGGTATGCCTATCGCATTTGCGCTGGGCAGCGTGGCGGTGTCCTTCATGTATTTTTTGATGCCGGCGTCCTCGCTGGAAACCGTGGCGCAAAACGTCTATGAAGAAATGGCGTCGATCACGCTGCTGTCGATTCCCCTGTTCATCCTCAAGGGTGCTGCGATTGGCAAATCCCGCGCAGGGCAGGATTTGTATTCGGCCATCCACGCCTGGTTGCATAAAGTTCCGGGTGGTCTGGGCATTGCCAATGTGTTTGCCTGCGCGCTGTTTGCCGCCATGGCCGGCTCCAGCCCGGCGACCTGTTCGGCCATCGGCTCGGCGGGTATTCCCGAGATGCGCCGGCGCGGCTATTCCCCCGGTTTTGCGGCGGGCATCATCGCCGCCGGGGGCACGCTGGGCATTTTGTTGCCCCCATCCATCGTCATGATTTTGTACGCCGTGGCTGCCGAGCAGTCGCTGGGCCGTTTGTTTCTGGCCGGTATCGGTCCGGGCGTTTTGTTGGTGGCCTTGTTCGCGGGCTACGCCTCCATGCGGGCGCGCAAGGAATACCGCATGGCGCTGGCGGTGTACGAAGCCGGCGGGCCGAAGTCGCCTTACCTGGAGGTGGAGCATTTCACCCTGGCGCAAAAGGTCGAAATGCTGCCGCGCGTTGTACCCTTTCTGGTGCTGTTGATTGGCGTGATGGTGGCCTTGTACGGCGGTTTTGCCACGCCTTCCGAGACCGCTGGTCTGGGCGGCCTGCTGGCCCTGGGACTGGTGGCCCTTGTTTACGGCCTGTGGCGCGCGCGCGATGTGGCTCCGCTGCTGGCCAGCACGCTCAAAGAGTCGACCATGCTGATGCTCATCATCGGCATGTCGCTGCTGTACAGCTACGTCATGAGCCATCTGCACATCAGCCAAAGTGCGGCGCAATCGATTGTGGCCATGCAGCTGAGCAAATGGGTTTTGCTGGCCGTGATCCTGGCCATGGTCATCGTGCTGGGCTTTTTTCTGCCGCCGGTGTCCATCATTCTGATGACTGCGCCCATCATCCTGCCTCCGCTTAAAGCAGCTGGCTTTGACCTGATCTGGTTCGGTGTGGTGATGACCATCGTGATGGAAATGGGCCTGATCCACCCGCCTGTGGGCTTGAACATTTTCGTGATCAAAAACGTTGCGCCCGACATTCCGCTCAAAGACGTGATTTGGGGCGTGATGCCCTTTGTCGGCCTGATGTTTGTGGCAGTTTTTCTGCTGTGCTTTTTCCCGGAAATCGCAACCGCTTTTCCGAATTGGGTGATGGGCGCGAAATGAGCTTCGCAGCCGCTTAAGCCAGCGCCGACAAAGTCCAGCCGGCCAGCGCACAGGCGGCAATCACCTGTACCACCGGGCGCTTGAAGCGGATCAGTGCCACGGCTGCTGCCGCGGCGATCAGTGCGGCGCTGAGGTCAAAACGCCCGCCCATGCCCTGGGGCCAGAACACGTGTTCCCCGAAAAACAAGGCCAGGCTGGCGATCACGCCCACCACGGCGGCGGTGATGGCGGACAGCGGTGCGGTGAAGCGTAGGTTTTTGCGGGTCGATTCGATAAACGGGCCACCGCCCAGAATGAACAGAAAAGAGGGCAAAAAAGTGAACCAGGTCGCCACCGTAGCGGCCAGGGCTCCGCTGGCCAGGCGCGATCCATCCCCGAGCAGCGCCTGCGTGTGCCCGCCTACGTAGCCCACAAAAGCCACCACCATGATCAGCGGCCCCGGCGTGGTCTCGCCCAGTGCCAGACCGTCCATCATTTGCGCGGCGCTGAGCCATTGGAAATGCTCCACCGCGCCCTGGTACACATACGGCAGCACCGCGTATGCGCCGCCAAAAGTCAGCAGCGCCGCTTTGGTGAAAAACCACGCCATCTGCGTGAGCGTGTGATCCCCGCCCCACAGCAGCACCAGCGCCACCATGGGCAGCATCCACAGCAACAGGCCCCATGCCAGCACGGCAAACAACCTGCGCGCTGAGAAGCGGGCGTGTGCGGGCGGCGGCGTGTCGTCATCGATCAGCGCGGGGCCGTGGGCAGCGGCCGCACTGCTGTGACCGGCCCCGGTCTGGAAATAGCGCGGCGCAAGCGGTCCGCCTGCCAGCCCGATCAGCCCAGCGCCCAGCACGATGGCCGGGAAGGGGGCGTGCAGCACGTACAGCGCAAACCACGACAAGCCGGCCAGCGCCCACAACACCGGGTTGCGCAGGGCCCGCGTGCCCATGCGCCAGGCGGCCTGCAGCACGATGGCCGTGACGGCGGGTTGTATGCCTGCGAACAATCCGGCCACCAGCGGCGTGCTGCCAAAAACCAGATAGATCCAGGACAAGGCAATCAGCAGCAGCAGAGAGGGCAGCACAAACAAGGCTCCGGCGACGATGCCGCCCCAGCTGCGGTGCATCAGCCAGCCCAGGTAGGTGGCCAGTTGCTGCGCCTCCGGGCCTGGCAACACCATGCAGTAGTTCAGCGCGTGCAGAAAGCGGCGCTCGGAAATCCAGCGTCTGCGCTCCACCAGCTCCTGGTGCAGCAGCGCGATCTGCCCCGCCGGACCGCCAAAACTGATGCAGCCCACCTTCAGCCAGAACCACCAGGTTTGGCCCAGGGTAGGGGCTTGCGGCGGCGCATCGGGCGCCGGCGTGGTGGCCTCCGTGTTGGGACTCATGGACGCCTGCGCCACCCGTATCCGCCGACCACCAGACCGCACAGCAACCACACCGGCCACAGCCCGAAGCGCCCCGCCCACCAGGCAAATGGGGTGGTGCCGCTGCGCCCATCCACATCGCCTTCCAGCACACCGGTTTGCAGGCGCGGCAGCGCGGCCACCACATGGCCCCGGTGGTCGATGATGGCGGTCAAGCCGGTGTTGGTGGCGCGCACGATGGGGCGTTGCAATTCGAGGGCGCGCATGCGGGCGATGGTGGCGTGTTGGTCGACCGCCACGGTGTCGCCAAACCAGCCCAGGTTGCTGAGGTTGACCAGAATGGTCGGCGCGCGCGCGGGATCGGTGAAGCGGGTGGCCAATTCTTCGCCGAACAGGTCTTCGTAGCAAATATGCGGCCCCAGCCGTTGACCCTGCGCGACAAAGGATGGCGCGGCCAGCGGGCCCCGGTTGAAGTCGCCCAGGGGAATCTGCATCAGCGCGATAAACCAGTGGAACATAGGTGGGATGAATTCGCCAAAGGGCACCAGATGGTGTTTGTCGTAGCGGTAGCCTTCGGGCTCACCCGCGCCCAGACCCAGTGCGGCGTTGGTGTAGCCGGTGCGGGCATCGCCCCAGGGCGTGCCTATCAGTGCGCTCTGGTTTTTGCTGCGCAGGCTGGATTGCAGACTGTCCAGGTAGCCGGGGGGCCAGTCGGCGGGCAGCAAAGGGATGGCGGTTTCTGGCACCACCACCAGCGCACCCTGCGCGGCCTTGATACCCTGTGCGTACCAGCGCAGCGAATGGGCTACCGTGGGCGCGTCGAACTTATTGCTTTGGCTCACATTGCCCTGCAGCAGGCTCACGCCCAGCCGGCCTGTACTCTGCGTCCAGTCGGGCGCGGCGAGCACCAGTGGCAGGCCGAGCAGTGTCAGGGCCGCAAAAGCCCAACGCAGGCGCAGCCCTTGTGCCAGCACCGCCGCCAGCCAGGCGCCCAGCGCCGTCAGGCCGTAGGTGCCCAGCCAGGGCGCGTAAAAAGCCAGCGGCCCGTCGATATGGGCGTAGCCCACCGCGCCCCAGCCGAAACCCGTCAGCCAAGTGCCCCGCGCCATCTCCGCCATGGTCCATAGCGCGGCAAACAGCAGGCTGCTGGCAGCTGTCGGCGCGTAGGTATTCCGCGAAAAGCCTTGGCGTCGGGTCCAGCGCCAGAAAACCACTCCGGCCAGCGCGTAGTACAGCGCCAGCGCGGCGGCCAGCAACAGGGTGGCAAACACCGCCAGCGGCGCGCCCATGCCCCCGTACACATGCATGGCCACCACCAGCCACCAGAAGGTGGCGGCCAGCCAGGTGGCGGCAAATATCCAGCCCGTCCACCAGGCCTGGCGCAGGTCGGGAGCCTGCTGAAGACCCCGGCACAGCACGGCCAGTGCCAGCGGCTGCAACCACCAGAACGCAGTGCCCTGGGCAATGGGCGGGAACCCGTTGCCGGGCAGTGGCCATGCCACGCTGAAGGCGAGTAGCACACCGGCGCAGGCCGCCAGCACGCCGGTACGCCACAGCGGCGGCGCAGCGGGCTGCATCAGCCGGTCGCGCCGGGGCTGGGTGTGACGCGGAACCATTTCACTGCGCCGCCCTTGGTGTGCATGACCACAAAGTCCAGTCCGCCCATGCTCAGCCGTTCTCCGCGCTTGGGTACATGGCCCATGGCGTGCGAGATCAACCCGCCTATGGTCTGAAAGTTGGCGTCCGGGTCGGACAGCGCAGTGGAAAAGGCCTCGTTGACGCGCTCCAGCGAGGTGTCGCCATTGACCCGGTAGCTGCGGTCGGCCAGGGCGAAGATGTCGCCCTCGTCGTCAGCCGTGTCGAACTCGTCTTCGATTTCGCCAACGATTTGCTCCAACACGTCTTCAATGGTGATCAGGCCCGCCACCCGGCCGAATTCGTCGACCACGATGGCCAGGTGGTTGCGCGTGCCCTTGAAGTCGCGCAGCAGGTCATTGAGTCCCTTGGTTTCGGGCACAAACACGGCGGGGCGTAAAAGGGCGCGGATATTGAATTCAGGCGCGCGCTGCAGTTTGAGCAAATCCTTTGCCAGCAAAATGCCCAGAATGTTGTCGCGCTCGCCATCGAACACCGGGAAGCGCGAGTGCGCGGTGTCGATCACGGTGTGCATGATGTCGTCCAACGGTGCCTGGATGTCAATCCAGTCCATGCGGGTGGCGGGCACCATGACATCGCCCGCAGTCATGTCAGCCAGCCGGATCACGCCTTCCAGCATGGCGCGGGCCTCGGGGCCGATGATCTGGTTGTGCTCGGCTTCTGCCAGGGTTTGGATCAGCTCCTCTGCCGAATCGGGGCCGGGGTGCAGAAAATCTGCCAGTTTGCGCAAAAACGTGCGCTTGTCGTGCCTGGGGTCAGGCGGCGTCGGGGCAGGGTCGGACACTGTGGAGGGGCGCGGTACGCCATGGTTGGGTCAGGGCGAAGAATAGCGCAAGCCGTTACAGTCAAACGATGCGCGCTTCTCCGCACTTACCCCAAGGCGTTCATGTCTTCGAGCGTGGCTGGCTGTCCTCTAACAGCGTACTGTTACAAGGGGGCGGGCAGGTCGTGGTGGTGGACAGCGGGTATCACACGCATGCCCCCTTGCTGATCAATTTGCTCCAGCAGCACCTCCAGGGC
>CANFHZ010000060.1 GCA_947446885.1 Comamonadaceae bacterium | reverse complement strand
TCTCGGCAATGATGCGCGGCTTGCCCATGCGTTTGGCCAGCATGGCCTGGCCGATGGTGTTGTTGATCTTGTGCGCGCCGGTGTGGTTGAGGTCTTCGCGCTTGAGGTAAATCTGCGCACCGCCGATTTCGCGGCTGATGCGTGCGGCGTGGTAGACCGGTGATGGACGGCCGACAAAGTGGGCCAGTTCAGACTTGAATTCAGCGATGAATTCCGGATCGTGCTGGTATGTGGCGTAGGCGGTTTTGAGTTCGTTGATGGCGTGGGTCAGCGTTTCGGAGACAAAACTGCCGCCGTATATGCCGAAATGGCCCCGCGCATCGGGTTGGTCGTAGCTGGACATGGTTTAGTGCTTTCCTGCAAGGCGGTGGTCGGCGGCGCGAACCGCAGCGACGAATTGGTGAATTTTGGCGGGATCTTTGATGCCCTTGAGGGTTCCGCCCCCCGGCGCATCGGCCTCGACCCCGGAGCTGACGTCAATCGCCAGCGTGCGGCAGCGTGGGCGCAGCAAAGCGATGCCGTCGCCCACGTTTGCAGAGTCGAGTCCACCACTCAAGACGAGGTGAGCGTCGACGTTTGGAGGAAGCTGTGACCAATTGAATACTTTGCCGCCGCCGCCATAACCCGCAACATGCGCGTCCAGCAACAGGGCCTGAGCCTCGGAATAGTGTTGGGCGTATTCTAGGAGGTCAAAGTCTGCACCCCCCGGGCCGTCCTCGATGCGGGCCGCGCGGATAAAAGACCGGCCCGATTGCCGCGCCACGTCCAGGCAATGGGTGGGCGTCTCGTCGCCGTGGAATTGCGCCAAGGCCCCCGGCACCATGGCCAGTGCGGCCACTGCATCGGCCACGGAATGGTTTACGCACAACAGCACCGGGGTCACAAAGGGCGGCAGCAGCCGGGCCAGCTCCGCCGCCCGGGCCGCGGTCACCGCACGCGGGCTGGGGGCGTACAGCACAAAACCGATCGCGTCGACCCCAGCCGCGACGGCCGCGTGCACATCCACTTCGCGGGTCAGGCCGCAGATCTTGATGCGCGTGCGCTGGGGGGTGGGTGAGGGCATCAGGGCAGCCAGTCAAAAGTGGGGGTTTGCACGGGAAGCGACCACTGCGCATCGTAACGGGGACCTAAAAAATACAGGCCATCCGGTGAGAAGGTGGGCGCGGCGGCGCGCCGGTCCCGCGCGGCCAGAACTTCGACCATCCATTCCGGTGTTTTCTTGCCCTGGCCGACTTGGACCAGGCAGGCCATGATGTTGCGGATCATGTGGTGCAAAAACGCATTGGCCTCGAAATCAAAGCGCCAGTACGCGCCGCGTTGCTGGATATCCAAAGCAAGCATCGTTTTGACCGGGGAAAGCGCCTGGCATTGCGAGGCCCGGAAGGAGCTGAAGTCCTGCTCGCCCATGAGGTACGCAGCCGCCGTCCGCATGGCCTGTGCATCCATGGGCGCAAATGCCCATCCTACGCGCCCCGCCTCGACACTGGGCCGGATGTCCGATTGCAGCAAGACGTAGCTGTAGCGGCGCGACTGCGCGCTGGCGCGGCAATGGAAAGCGGGGTCGACTTGCCGCGCCCACTGCACGGCGATGTCGCGCGGAAGGTAGGAGTTGGTACCCCGGACCCAGGCGTGGGATGTGCGCTCCAAGGGGGAGTCAAAGTGAACAACCTGCATCAGCGCGTGCACCCCCGCATCGGTGCGCCCCGCACACAGTGTCGAGACCGGCGTTCCGCAGAACCTCTCCAGTGCCGCCTCCAGTTTGTCCTGAACAGTCAGGCCGCTGAGCTGGCTTTGCCAGCCTTGGTAGGCGCCGCCGTTGTAGCTCAGGCCCAGTGCGATGCGTGGCATAAGGCACTCAGGCCCGTAAAGGCCGGCAGAGCACGCTCGGCATCAGCCGAGTTGCGCGAGCAGTTGTTTGGCCTGTTCCAACTGACCGCCTTGCGCCCGCTCAATGACTTCGTTGAGAAGGATGCGCGCGCCCGCTGCATCGCCGACGGCGATGAATTCTTTGGCCAGTTCGATTTTCTGCTCCAGCAAGCGGGAGCCTTCGTCCATGGTGTCCGCGCTCCAGGGCTGCGCGGTATCCAGCGGCGTCTTGCCGTCTGGAGCCAAGATCAGGTTTTGCGAACTGAATTCAAAGCCCAAGGGCTGCACCTGTGTGCTGGGACGGAAGTCCTGGTTCGGGCTTGGCTGGGCGCTGCCTGCTGAATCCGCCGGTTTGGACAGGTTCAAATCCAGCCCCGCTGGGAATTCCATCGGAACGGGAAAAGCTGCTGCCGTCGGCCCATCCGGCGCACCAGCATGCAGACTGCCGGGATTCGCATGGTTACGGTAGAGCGGATTCTGGCCGTCCAGCAGCGCACCCAATTCGCATACCCGCAGCCACTGCGAGCCTTGCGAGTCGAGGTAGGTGGACATGGTTTGGGCGATTTCTGCAAATGCTTCACGGTCGCCGCGCAACACAAAAATATCCAGAAGCTTTTGGTGCAGTTCCACCTGGTTTGGGGTTACACCCAGAGCCTCGCGCAATATCTCTTCGGCCTGTACATCGCGGCCATAGGCCAGGTACACGTCGGCTTCGGCCACTGCGTCCAAGCTGTCGCTGGGCTTGAGCTGGCTGTCTGCGAAAAGGACGCTTTGTGGCGCGGGCTGGCTGAGCGTCGTGTCCTGCCACTGCGTAAATGGGGCACTGAAAGCGCCCTGCGCCGCCGGGTCCTCTGCCTCGGCGGGCTTTTGTGCTTCGGGCGCGGCGACCTGGTCGGTAAGCGGTGCCGCATCCGAACTGCTTGGGTCGGCATGCTGGGATCCGGCGCGTCTGCGGTAGAGCAGGAACAACAGTAGCAGGCCCACACATCCCAAAGCGGCAAGACTCAGCTGGTCTAGCGAGGCCAAGGTGTGGGTGAATTCGTCCCAGGGTGACAAAGCGGCGGCAGCCGGTGGCGGTTCTGCAACTTTGGCCACGACAGTAGGCGTCGCTGCTGGCTCCTTGGCGACATCGGCTTCTGGTGTGCCGCTTACTGCCGCGCTGCTGCCCGCAGCAGCAGACGCTTTTGCCGCCGTTTGCTTGAGCGCCTCGATGTTCTTGGCTAGCTCGGCCTTGCGCTCCGCATCTTCTTTGGCCTGCATGTCGGCAGCCAGCTTTTCGGCCTCTGCCTTGTCTTTTTCCTTGGCAGCACCAAGCTTGAGTTCATCTTTTCCAGCCGGAGTCTTGGCGGCCGAGGGGGCAGCGCCGACCTTCTTGCTGTCGCTGCGCCCTTCGGTGCGTTCGGCAGACTTTTTGCCAGGGCCGCTGCCATCTGCCGAGGCCATGTTTCGGTGCCACGCAGAATAGGCGGCGGCCTGCCGGGCAACTTCTTTCGCGGCCTCTGTGCTGCTTATAGATTGCGCATCCGGCAATGACTCGAGGCTGAGCTCGGCGCCCGCTTTGAGCCTGTTGATGTTCCCCGCCATAAAGGCTTGCGGGTTGGCGCGCAGCAAGGCCAGCATGAGCTGTTCTACCGATGCACCCCTGGCATGGATACCTGCGGCGATCTGCCGGGCAGTCTGGCCTTTGCGGACCACTATGCTGGCGCGCGCCGGATCAGAACCGGGCAGTGTTTTCGTTTGGGTTGCAAGGCCCGGCTTGGGTTTATCGCTGTCTTTTCTTGTGTCCTGAGGCGCTTCTGATGGTGGGGGGGCGGGTATTGTTTCCGGGACCACAACCGGAGTCGGGACGGCGCTTGCGGTGGCATTCGGCACCGAGGCGCTCTGCCCGCCCGGGGGAGGGGGATCGATAAACAAGGTGAAACTGCGCACCATTTTGCCCGTGCTCCAGCGCGCCTCCAACAGCAGCTGAACAACCGGTTCGTTGACAGGCTGTTCTCCAGTAATGTGGATCACCGCGTTGCCCACGCCGCGGTTTTGAAGCGATATCTTCAAGCCCTTGATAGCGGGGCTGTAGTCCAGGTTTGCAGCTGCGTAGGTTTGGGCGCTCGCTATGCCTACGCTGAGCGATTCCGCCTCGGTTTCCGAAACTATGGACAACTCGATCTCGGCGCTGAGGGACTGCCCTAGGGTCGATTGAACCGTGGCCCGGCCCAAAGACAGAGCCCACGCAGTGCCACCAACAGTCCAGCACAGTACCGCAACCACCCCTGTAGCCAGCGCGCGAGACAAGAATTTCCGAAGCATCATGGACGGGTCTTTCAATCAATACCTTGCACGGTCACCGCAAGTCGGCCGTGCCATATCCGGGGCACATCCGAACCATTATCGCTCTAGGAGTATGCGCAGCATACGGCGCAACGGTTCGGCAGCACCCCACAAAAGTTGGTCTCCGATGGTGAATGCACCGAGATATTCAGGCCCCATGACCAGCTTGCGCAAGCGCCCGACGGGGATGTTCATGGTGCCGGTAACCGCAACGGGCGTCAAAGCCTTGACGCTCGCCTCCCGGGTATTGGGTACGACGGATACCCAAGGATTGTCGGAGGCAATCATGTGCTCGATATCTGCCAGAGGAATGTCTTTTTTGAGCTTGAAGCTAAGAGACTGGCTATGGCAGCGCATCGCGCCCACGCGGATGCAGGTGCTGTCAATCGGAACCATGGTGTTGCCGAAATCCGGCCCCAAACCCAAAATCTTGTTGCCTTCGGCCATCCCTTTCCACTCTTCCTTGGAGGTTCCGTCGCCCATGTCCTTGTCGATCCAGGGAATCAGCGAGCCGCCCAGCGGCACGCCGAAGTTGGCGGTCTCCTGTGCGGAAAGGTTGCGCTGTTTCGCAATGACCTTGCGGTCAATTTCCAGAATGGCGGACTTGGGGTCATCGAGCAGCGCTTTCACTTCACTGTGCAGCGTGCCGTACTGGGTCAACAGTTCACGCATGTGTTGCGCGCCACCGCCCGATGCCGCTTGGTAGGTCTGGCTGCTCATCCACTCCACCAGTCCGGCCTTGAACAGCGCGCCGACACCCATCAGCATGCAACTCACCGTGCAGTTGCCGCCAATCCAGTTCTTGCCGCCCGCCGCCAATGCTTTGTCGATAACCGGTAAATTGACCGGATCCAAGATGATGACGGCGTCTTGGGCCATGCGCAAGGTCGACGCTGCGTCAATCCAGTGGCCGCTCCAGCCTGCGGCGCGCAGCTTGGGGAATATGTCTGTGGTGTAGTCGCCACCCTGGGTGCTGATGATGATTTCGCAGCGTTTCAAGGCCTCAACGTTGAAGGCATCGTGCAGCGTGGTTTCATTTTTCGCCTGGGCTGGGGCTGTGCCGCCGGCGTTGGAGGTGGAGAAAAAAACCGGCTCGATCAAATCGAAATCGTGCTCGGTTTGCATGCGATCCATCAACACGGAGCCAACCATGCCGCGCCAACCAACCAGCCCTACTAACTTACTCATTGCATTGCCCTTTCTTCGTAAAACAGTTGCAGACCTGACTGTTTGCCCGGCTCGTCTGGCCGGGGGGCGCACGACGAACCGAGTTGTTCAGAAGGTCGTGGTTTTGGTGGTGAATGCGCGAGCGGGCGCTCCAGCCGCGAGGGCGGGGCGTGTGTTCACAGTCAAAGTGCGCGCGCAAAACATGGGCGGCATTGTAGCGGGCCGTGTAAACAAGGGCGCGCGGGTGCAAAACGGCGTGGGGGCGGGCACGCACTGCCGCCCGCGCAAAGCGCCGGATGATCAGGAAAGACAGGCCTGATCGACGCGTTGGATCAGTTCCCGCAAAGCCTTGGCATTCACCGCAGCCCGCGTGTCGCGCAACGCGTCTTGCAGGACTTCATGGATGTCGTCGGGTTGAACCAGTTCCATGTCCCAGGTCGGGAAGACCCGTTCACGAACCTCTTCGTTGACTGACAGCTCCACCACCGTGTTATGGCGTGTATCGCGATGAATACGCGCCATGAGTTCCACGATTTTGGCTTGAGGTCCCTCAAGCCACTGGAAAAATACGTCGCTGCCGAACACCAGCAGGCCTGTGATGCCATGGGCCGCGTTATGCCGGCGTGCGGTGGCGATGATGGCTTGAATATCGTGCGCAGTCACCCCCGGCGCGGCGCGGCTGCAGTACACGATGTTGTGTAGCAGACTGGATGTGCCGTCGCGCGCTTCATCGTAAAAATCAGTATTCATGGTGTATCTCGTCGTGACAGAGGGCCGCAGTCGCACCATATTAGGCGGGTTTGGGCGATCCGGTATGCAGCCCGAGAAAAAACATTTTTCGCCCGCGACTGCCGCCTTGGAGCCTTCGGGCAGGTGCCCGGCCGCACTTCAATAGATCTGATCTGCCCTGCCGTGGCCGTCCACCGATACGCCGTACTCGAGCGCCGCATCAGCCAAGGCGGCTATTTGTCCGTGCGCATAGGTGCTCAGAAAGTACAGATCAAAGCTGTGCGCATCCAGCCGGTGCAGCGTGCAGGGGATATGGTGGTGGCCGGTCAGTTTGAAATCGCCGACCGCAAAGGCGGCAGGGCGGAAGTCCAGGGCGTAGAGCTTGGACAGCGCGTCCACCGCTTTCACGCCTTGCACCCGCACCCGCACGCGCGCGTGGCTGAGGTCCAGCACCGAACCGGTATCCGCCGGAATGTGCGCACGCAGCTGCGCCACCCGATCCGGCGCCATCTGCGCACCGATCAGCATGAAATCCAGCGGACCGCTGCGCATCAGCAGGCCCAGCGCACATGCCGTGGTCTCGCCGGTACGCGCCGGTGGTGTGCAGCCCAGGGCCTGGTGCACGGCCTGGGTAAGCCCGTCGATGCCACTGGCCCAGGTGCTCATCAGCGTCACGCTGTCCAGCGCGTGCGCCGAGATGTGAACCTGTACCAGACCCTGGTGGGTTGGATGCACCGTCTGGCCGGATGCGTGGGGGGTGGCGTCAGACACGGTAGCGCGCTCCTTGCGGGTCGATAAAGCAGGGCTCCACCACCCGCAGGCGGTATTGCCGGCCGGTGGCAGGCGAGGCGGCGATGACTTCCTCGCCCAGGTGCGCGGTGCCGCCTTGCAGCAGGCCCAGGGCAATGGCTTTGCCAACCGTTTTGCTAAAGGTGGTGGAGGTCACATGGCCGCGTCCATGGCCGCGGATGGCGTCGCTGGCGAAAAACAGGATGGACCCGTTGCTGGGCTGCTCATTGGCGTCCACCGCCTCCAAGCCAACCAGTGTGGGCCGGTCTGGGCGCGCCAGATGCGGGCTATGGCGCAGCGCGCCGCCCCAGAAGCCCTTGGTTTTGCTGGCCATACGACCGGCACCGAGGTCGTCCAGGGTGGTGCGGCCATCCATTTCAGAGCCGACCACATGGCCTTTTTCAATGCGCAGCGAACCCAATGCCTCCAGACCGTAGGGCCGCATCTGCCAGGGGTGACCGCTGGCCAACACATGCTCCCAGACGCGCAAGCCCGCATGGGTGGGCGTGAATATTTCGAATGCCAACTCGCCCGAGAAGGTCAACCGCAGGATGCGCAAGTCCACACCCGCCAGTGCACCGCTGCCCCGGGCGTCGAGCAGGCCCATAAAGGGCAGGGCGGCGTCGCCCAGATCCAGGTGGGGGAAGGCTGCTTGCAGCGCCTCCCGCGCCCGCGGGCCCGCCACGCTCATCGCCGCCCATTGGTCGGTGACCGAGGCCACCGTGACGCGCAGTTCCGGCCATACCACTTGCAGCAAAAACTCCAGGTGGCTCATCACCTTGGCCGCTTGCGCGGTGGTGGTGGTCATGAAAAACTGCGTTTCGCTGATGCGGGTGGTGGTGCCGTCGTCCAGCACGATGCCGTCCTCGCGCAGCATAAAACCGTAGCGGGCTTTGCCCACCGCGAGCTTGGAGAAACCGTTGACGTACACACGGTCCAAAAACTCCGCCGCATCGGGGCCTTGCACATCGATCTTGCCCAGCGTGGATGTATCCGCAATACCCACGCTGTCGCGAACGAAATCCATTTCGGCCTTGTAGGCCTCCGACAGGGTTGCGCCGTGGGTGCCGTACCACAAGGGGCGCAGCCACAAGCCGGCCTCCAGCCGCACGCCGCCGTGTGTCCAATGCCAGTGGTGCATGGCGGTGCGGCGCTCGGGCTGGAAGTGTTCGCGCACGTTGCGGCCTGCCAGCACGCCCAGCGCCACCGGCGTGTAGGGCGGGCGGAAGGTGGTGGTGCCGGCTTGCGCCACGTCCAAAGACCGGGCTTGCGCCATCAGGCTCAAGCCGTTGATGTTGGAGGTCTTGCCCTGGTCCGTGCCCATGCCGAGCGTGGTGTAGCGCTTCAGGTGCTCCACGGACACATAGCCTTCACGCTGCGCAAGTTCCACATCGGTGGTCGACACATCGTGCTGGAAGTCCACAAAAGCTTTGTCGCGCGGGCGTGCACTCAAGAGTGGCGGGGTGGGTACAAAGGTCCATGCGTTGGGCAGTGTGTCTTCCCAGGCAGGCAGGCCCTGCGCCGCAGCCTGAAGTCCCATCACGGTTGCCGCCTGCGCGCCCGCCTGGGCTCCGCTGGCGATGGCACGCATCCAGCTTTGCGCGCCGACCATGCTGCCTGCGCCGAACTGCGCGCGGTCAAATCCGCCGGGAACAAAGCAGGCGATGGCCGGGTCGTACTTGGGTTTGACGTTGCGGTGCGAGGTCAGATGCACGGTCGGCGTCCAGCCGCCGGACATGCCGATCAGGTCCACATCCATCTGGTGGCCGTTGGACAGGTAGGCCTTGCGTACATGGCTGCCGCCGGTGACGTCGGTGAGGGCAACGCCAGCCAGGACCTCTATGCCCGCCGCGGCGGCTGCCGCACGCAAGCTGGCATCGGGCTGGGCGCGCAGATCCGCCACCCGCACCTGCGAGCCCGCCCGCGCCAAAGCCAGCGCGTCGGCATAGGCCGCGTCGTTATTGACGCAAAACAGCGCCCGCTGTCCGGGTGCCACGGCGTAGCGGTTGACGTACTGGCCGATGGCGCTGCTGAGCATGACGCCGGGTTTGTCATTGCCGGCGAATACCAGCGGGCGCTCAATTGCCCCGCAGGCCATCACGATGGCACCGGCCCGCACCGTGTGCTGGCGCTGGCGTGGAATGCCGTATGCGGCGTCGGTCACGCCGGGCGCGCTGCGCTCCACTACGCCCACGGTGTTGCCGTCGTAGATACCGAAGGCGGTGGCCCGGGTCAGGGTGCGCACCTTGCCGGTGGCGGCGATCTGCGCCAGCATCTGCTCCCGCCAGCGGGCGGCGGCGCTGTCCACGGCCTGCCCCAGCAGGGCGCCGCCGACTTCAAAGTCCTGCTCTACCAGCAGCACATCGGCACCGGCCCGCGCCGCTGTCAGGGCCGCAGCCAGACCGGCTGCGCCGGAGCCGATGACCAGTACATCGGTGTAGACGTTGTGCCAGTCGTAGCGGTTTACGTCGAAGTCATCGACGCTGGCGCCCAAACCGGCGGCCTTGCGGATGAAGTGCTCGTAGAACATCCACGCATGGCGGGTCGGCCCCATAAAGGTCTTGTAATAAAAACCGGCAACGAAGAGCGGCGACAAGAGGTTGTTCACCGCCATCAGATCAAACTTGACCGAGGGCCAGGCGTTTTGCGTGCGCGCCACCAAGCCGTCTTCCAGCTCGGCCACGGTCGCGGCGATATTGGGCTCGCGCGTACCACCGTCGCCCAGCGTGAGCAGCGCGTTGGGCTCTTCCACACCGGCTGCCATGATGCCGCGCGGGCGGTGGTATTTGAAGGAGCGCGCCACCAGGTGTTCGCCGTTGGCCAGCAGGGCAGAGGCCAGTGTGTCACCGGCATAGCCTTGAAAAACTTTGCCGTCCAGCGTGAAGCGCAGGCCGTGCGTGCGGTCAATGCGGCCGCAGTTGTCCAGCCGCGCCACGCCGCCTGTGTGCGGCGCGTTCATGGCAGCATCCTTTGCGCGGCGGGGACGACCGATGCGATGTCGTGGTTTACCGTATTGCGCTGCACCACCAGCCAGCGTCTGCATCCCAGGGTGTGCTGCCAGAACTCGGTGTGCAGGCCTTTGGGGTTGTTGCGGGTATAGACCGTGTCGACCCAGGCCGCGTGGTTGGCGGCGTCCGGTTCGGTTAAGAGCGCGGGATAGGCTTTGGTCGCGTCACCGAAGTAGCTGAACTCTTCGTGGTCGCGCAGTCCGCAGTAGGGGCATTCAATGCGTAGCATGGCTCGTGCTTCCTATTGCAAGTGGTTGTAGGGGCCGGTGCCGGCCTCGTCGATGTAGCGGCCCTGCGCAAAGCGGTCCATGGTGAAACCGGCGTTGTAGGGGTGGGGCGCGTCGTTGGCAATCGTGTGTGCAAAACACCAGCCTGAGGCCGGTGTCGCCTTGAAGCCGCCGTAGCACCAGCCGCCATTCAGATACAAACCGTCTACCGGCGTTGTGGTGATGATGGGGCTGCCGTCCGGGGTCATGTCCATGATGCCGCCCCAGTGGCGCAGCACGCGCAAGCGCGCGGCGCTGGGCATGGCGCTGACCAGAGCCTGGCTGACTTCGCTCACATTGGCCAGATTGCCGCGCTGGGCGTAGGAGTTGTAGCGGTCGATATGGCCGCCAAACACCAGCCCGCCTTTGTCGGACTGCGAGAAATAAAAATAAGAGGCAGACCACACCACCACATGGTTGACCACGGGTTTGATCGATTCGCTCACATAGGCTTGCAGCACATGGCTCTCGATGGGCAGCGTGAGCCCGGCTTTTTGTGCCAGCACCGAGGTGTGGCCGGCCACTGCAATACCCACCTTGCCAGCGCTGATGTCACCGCGTGTGGTTTTCAGGCCGGTTATCCGCTCGCCTGACCATTGGTAGTCCAGCACTTCGCAGTTCTGGATGATGTCCACGCCGAGCGCGTTGGCGGCGCGTGCATAGCCCCAGACCACGGCGTCGTGGCGCGCGGTACCCGCGTCGGGTTGCAGCATGGCGCCATAAATCGGGAAGCGCGCCTTGTCGGAGAAATCCAGGTAGGGTGCCTCTTTCATCACGTCTTCACGGGTGAGGATGTCGGCGCGGATGCCGTTCAAACGCATGATGTTGGCGCGCCGTATTTGTGCGTCCTGCGCGCTGGGAGACATGGTCACATACAAATAGCCGCGTGGCGAGAACATCACGTTGTAGTTCAGGTCCTGCGACATGCCGCGCCACAAAGACATGGAATGTTCGTAGAAGGCCGTGTTGTCCTGCATCATGTAATTCGAGCGGACGATGGTGGTGTTGCGCCCCGCGTTGCCCGAGCCGATATAGCCTTTTTCCAGCACAGCAATGTTTTTGATGCCGTGGTTCTTGGCCAGGTAATAAGCGGTTGCCAGTCCGTGGCCGCCGCCGCCGACGATGATGACGTCGTAGCTCTTTTTTGGCTCGGGGTCGCGCCAGGCGCGGTCCCAGTGTTGGTGTCCGGACAGCGCGTTGCGCAGCAGTGACCAGACCGAGTAGTGCGACATCCGGGGCTCCTTCTACATGCGCATGCGCTTGGCTTCGGGGTCGAACGGCGGGTCCATTTGCAAGCGCGCGGGGCGGCGCTCGCCGAGGATTTCAATCTCCAGTTGCATATCCGGCTTGAAGGATTCGGTCGGGATGTAGCCCTGCGCCAGCGACTGTTCCACATAGTGGCCGTAGCCGCCGGATGTGACCCAGCCGACCACCTTGCCGTCCACCCAGATCGGCTCGTCGCCCATCACGTCGCAGTCCAGCGCGTCCACCACCATGAAGATGCGGGTTTTCTTGGGGCCGTTCGCCTTCTCTTGGATGGCAGCGGCCTTGCCGATGTAATCGTGCTTGTCGAGTTTGACAAAGCGGTCCAAGCCGGCTTCAAAGGGGCCGTAAATCGGGCGGAACTCGCGGAACCAGGTGCCGAAATTCTTTTCCAGCCGCAGGCAGAGCAGGGCGCGCATGCCGAAGTTTTGGATGCCCAAATCGGCACCGGCTTGCATGATGCTTTCGTAGAGGCGGCGCTGGTATTCGGGCGCGACCCAGATCTCATAGCCCAGGTCGCCGGTGTAGGTCACGCGGTTGATCTTGGCTTGCACGGTGGCCACTTCCATCTCGCGGTAGTCCATGAACTTGAAGGCCTCATTGGACACATCGTCGTCGGTCAGGCGCTGCAGCAGTTCGCGCGACTTGGGGCCGGCGATCGACAGGCCGATCAGCTTCATGCCGTAGGGCGTGATACGCACCGAACCGTCATTGGGCAGCGTCTGTTCAAACCAGCGCATGTGGTAGACCTGCGCTTGCGAAGAGCCCCACATCATGAAACGGCCTTCGTCGGCTTTGGCGATGGTGAAGTCGCCAATGATCTTGCCCTGGTGGTTGAGCATGGGACACAGCTGCAAGCGGCCTTTTTTGGGCAGGGTGTTGGTCATCAGGCCCTGTAACCAGGCCTCGGCGCCCGGGCCGCTGATTTCGTATTTGGCGAAGTTGGCGACCTCGGTCACGCCCACCGCTTCACGCACGGCTTTGCATTCCGCTTTGATGTGTTCAAAGTCGTTGGAGCGGTGGAAGGACACGATGTCTTTGGCTTCAGTGCCTTTGGGGGCAAACCACAGCGGGGTTTCCATGCCCCAGGAATCCCCCATGACCGCGCCTTGGGCGATGAAAGTGTCGTACAGCGGCGTGGTTTGCAGCGGACGGCCGGCGGGCAATTCTTCGTTGGGGAAGCGGATGCGGAAGCGGCGCGAATAGTTCTCGCGCACTTTGGCGTTGGTGTAGGTGCGGGTAGCCCAGTCGCCGTAGCGCGCCACGTCCATACCCCAGATGTCAAAGCCCGGGTCGCCATCGACCATCCAGTTGGACAGCGCAAGTCCCACTCCGCCGCCCTGGCTGAAACCGGCCATCACGCCGCACGCGCTCCAGAAATTGGTGCGGCCTTGCACCGGCCCGACCAGCGGGTTCCCGTCCGGCGCAAACGTGAAGGGCCCGTTGATCACCCGCTTGATGCCCGCGTTCTCCAGCGTGGGGAAATGCTTGAAGGCAATTTCCAGCGATGGCGCGATACGGTCCAGATCGGGCTGCAGCAGCTCCTGGCCAAAGCTCCAGGGCGTGGTCTTGGTGGACCAGGGCTTGCCGGCCTGCTCGTACACGCCCAGCACCATGCCTTTGCCCTCTTGGCGCAAATAGCTCTCCGCACCGAAGTCGATCACGTGGCCGATCTCCTTACCCGCGCTCTTGTTGAAGGCTTCAACCTCCGGGATATCGTCCGTCACCAAATACATGTGCTCCATGGCCAGCACCGGCAGTTCGATGCCCACCATGCGACCCACCTCGCGCGCCCACAGGCCGCCGGCGTTGACCACGTGCTCGCATTCGACCACGCCTTTGTTGGTGATCACGCGCCAGGTCCCGTCGGGCTTTTGTTCCAGGCTTTCCACCTTGGTCTGCACTTCAATCGTGGCGCCGCCAATGCGCGCGGCCTTGGCGTAGGCGTACGTGGTGCCGCTGGGATCCAGGTGGCCTTCGTTGGGGTCGAGCAGCGCGCCCAGAAAGTATTTTTCTTCGATGAAAGGAAAGTAGTTCAAGGCTTCCTTGACCGAGATGATTTCGGTCTCCATGCCCAGATAGCGGCCGCGCGCCACGGTCATCTTCAAAAACTCCATGCGCTCTGGCGTGTCGGCCAGCATGATGCCGGGCGATTTGTGCAGCCCGCAGCTTTGGCCGGAAATGCGTTCCAGCTCTTCATACAGGCTGACCGTATAGCTTTGCAGCATCGCCACATTGGGGTCGCCGTTGAGGGTGTGGAAGCCACCGGCTGCGTGCCAGGTCGAGCCGGAGGTGAGCTGGTCGCGCTCCAGCAGCATCACGTCGCTCCAGCCTTTTTTGGTCAGGTGGTAGAGCACCGAACAGCCGACGACACCGCCGCCAATAATCACCACACGTGCTGTTGTTTTCATCCTGCGAATCCTCTTGTCTGAAAGTCTGCGAATCGTTTACGGCTCGAATTCAAAAGTCAGTTGGCGCTCCGCCTTCGGCTTTACGCTTGGCCACAAAGGCGTCCAGCTCTTCTTCGATCGCCGGGTCCATATAGGGGCGCTCGTAGAGTGCGAGTTCTTTTTTCCAGGTGGCATTGGCCTTCTGGTCAGCGGTGGGTTTGCCGGCCTCTTCCCAGCTCTCGAAATTGCGCCAGTCCGAGATGATGGGCGAGTAAAACGCCGTCTCAAAACGCTCCAGCGTGTGCGCCGTGCCGAAGTAATGGCCGCCTGGCCCCACGTCTTTGATCGCGTCCATCGCCAGCCCTGCAGGGCTCACGTCCAAGGGCGTCAAAAATTCAGCCACCATTTGCAGCAGGTCGCAGTCGAGGATGAATTTTTCAAACGATGCGGTCAAGCCGCCTTCCATCCAGCCAGCACTGTGCATGATGAAGTTGCCCCCGGCCTGGGTCAGTGCCCACAAGGAAAACACCGACTCGTAGGCGGCCTGTGCATCGACCGTATTGGCCGCGTTCACATTGCTGGTGCGGTACGGAATGCCATATTTGCGGCAGAGTTGGCCGCCGACCAGCACGGCCTTCATGTACTCCGGTGTGCCAAAGGCGGGGGCGCCGGTTTTCATATCCACATTGCTGGTGAAGCCGCCATAGACCACAGGCGCACCCGGGCGCACCAACTGGGTCAGCGCAATACCTGCCAGCGCCTCAGCGTTTTGCTGTGCCAGCGCACCCGCCACCGTCACCGGCGCCATGGCGCCGGCCAGGGTGAAGGGGGTGAGCATGATGATCTGGTTGCGTGAAGACATCTCCAAAATGCCTTGCAGCATGGGCGTGTCCAGACGCAGCGGTGACGAGCTGTTGATGATGGAAAACAGCGAAGGTTCGCGCTCCATTTGCTCGTGGCTGATGCCGCGTGCAATGCGGGCAATCTCCAGCCCGTCCTGGTTGCG